>NHIO02000044.1 GCA_002171975.2 Flavobacteriales bacterium TMED191 | reverse complement strand
GATCCGTAGTCAGGTACTCTATCCAGTTGAGCCACAGGGCCATTATGTTTAATTTAATTAGACAATAAAAAAGATCTTAACTGATGTGTACTTTTAGGTTTTGCAACAATTTCCATCTTATTATTTAAAACAAAAATACTTGGAGTTTTTTTAATTTTATAATCTAAACAAATTGGGGACTTATATACTTTAAATTGACATATATTAACCCAATTAAAATTGTTATCTTTGACAGTTGTTTCCCATTTTTTCTTTTGACCGTCTAAAGAAATTGCAATAATTTCTACGCCTTCACTATTTTGACTATACCAATTTGCAAAACCTGGCATTTCAGCCATACAATGATTACAATGAGAAGCCCAAAATAATAAGACAGTATAATTATTCTTAGAACAAGTATACTCTAAATTAATATCTACTCCATTTAAATCCTTAGTAATTATATTTGGAGGAATATTACCAACTTGTAAGTTTTTAAATTGAGAAGCACGTTCTTTTAACAGGTCACTTGGTTCAATATCATCGCCACATCCTTCACCAAAAATATATTCATTCATTATATAATCACACAAGTCGTTCCATATAGGGTCATTTTTCTTTTGCGTCTGTCCAGTATTGTAAAAGCCATCTAACATATTATACATACAGAATTCAGCCACTTTATCGTTTTGTTTAGCATATTCCATCACCACATCAACTGCATCATGAAAACCAAATTTATTATTACTATAATCATTAAAATTCTGAATATAAGTTTGTATACGATTAGGCAATAAACTACTTCTAATTATACAAGCATCAGAAAAATCTATATCATTAAAATATAAATGAGAAATAGTATTATAAGGAGATTGCATATTAGAAATAATCATGCCATAATATGTACCTGGGAACTGGCTATCCAATAAAAGACCATATTGAAATAATTCATTTTGAAGAGTTTTCATTTCTCTAATTTTTTCATCTCTCGATTTTTGACTCTTTCTAATTAATTTAATTTTAGAATTGATTGATTCTTCTTTAGCTGCATATGATTTTTTCACATCATTATCCTTCGAATTAGGAATCTCATAATCTTTTTTAATCCTAAAATTGTTAAGCTTAATGAATAATGACTGGGATTTATTTATTTCAGATGGATTAATTACAAAATCTAATGAATTATTAGAGTTATTAAAAGCAATTCGATAGACACCAGCATAAAACAAACGCTTTTTAAATGAAAATTTTCCAGCACTAATATTTACACTATCAAGAAGATAATCATCATTACCAATCATCTCATATAAAAACATTTTTCCATTCCTAGATTTAAGTTTTTCAGAAAACTCGCCTGAAACAATAACATGATCATATTGATTTTTAACGTAGCTAGGTGCTTTTTCAGATCCTAAAGGAACTTCTTTTTCTATTTGAGAAATTAAGAAAATGGGTAATAAAATGAAAATATAAAATATTCTACACATATTAGTTCGTTTATGATGACGAATATATCACTTTTTTAGCAGAGTATAAAGTGTTTTTAAGTAATGAAGCAATCGTCATGGGACCAACCCCACCTGGAACAGGGCTAATATATGAGACCTTATCTTTCACTTTATCAAAATCAACATCACCAATTAACTTATACCCACTTTTAGTAACAGATGAAGGTACTCTATGAATACCAACATCAATGATAACGGATGATTTTTTAACCATATCATTTGTTAAAAAATGAGCTTTACCTAACGCAACAATAATAATATCTGACTGCAAGGTTAAGGATTTTAATTTTTTTGTTTTGCTATGAGCTAATGTTACTGTTGAATTCCCAAAAGAATTGTTACGAGACATTAAAATACTTATAGGAGTCCCCACAATATGACTGCGCCCTATTACCAAACACTTCTTTCCAGTTGTATCAATATTATATTCTTTAAGTAAACTCATAATACCAAAAGGTGTAGCAGGTAAAAAACAAGGCAAACCTAATACCATTCTACCAATATTGACAGGGTGAAAACCATCTACATCCTTTTTATAAGAAATATTATGCGTTACAACATCTTCATCTAGGTGATCAGGCAAGGGTAACTGAACTATTAAACCATCAATATCATCATTACAATTAATCTCATTAATTTTCGTTAAGAGTTCTTTTTGTTCAATACTACTAGGAAAATTAATAACTGTAGAGTCAAATCCTATTTCATTACACGCTTTAACTTTAGCATTTATATAAGTTCTGGATGCAGGATTATCGCCAATTAATATTGCTGCTAAATGTGGAGATCTTAATCCATTTTTATTTAGAAACTGAACCTCAACTTTTAATTCCTCTTTAATTTTATTAAATAATTTTTTGCCGTCTAAACTAATCATAGTTAATTAAATTTATTTGGATGAGAATTTAAATTTTTCATCATATTTTCTAAACCACCACTCTTCATCATCTTCATCATCTTACCCATTTGGCTAAATTGTTTTATTAATTTATTAACATCCTCAACTTTAGATCCACTTCCTAATGCAATACGTTTTCTTCTTGAAGAATCAATTATTTTAGGATAATTTCGTTCTTCTTCTGTCATTGAAAAAATCATAGATTCAATCCCTTTAAAAGCATCATCATCAATATCCATATTTCTTACCATTTTACCCACACCAGGAATCATACCTAGCATATCCTTTAGATTACCCATTTGCTTAATTTGCTTAATTTGTTTTAAAAAATCATTAAAATTAAATTGATTTTTAAGCATCTTCATCTCCATCTTTTTGGCTTCTTTTTCATCAAATTGTTGTTGAGCTCTCTCAACTAAAGAAACAACATCACCCATACCTAATATTCTATCAGCCATTCTTTTGGGATAGAATACATCTAAAGCATCCATCTTTTCTCCTGTACCTATAAATTTAATTGGCTTATTAACCTCTTGTCGTATAGTTAATGCAGCACCCCCTCTTGTATCACCATCTAATTTGGTTAATACTACTCCATCATAGTTTAGCACTTCATTAAAGTTTTTTGCTGTATTAACTGCATCTTGACCCGTCATTGAATCGACAATAAATAAAATTTCAGAGGGTTTAATAATGTCTTTAATAGATTTAATCTCATTCATCATAATTTGATCAATCGAAAGTCTCCCTGCTGTATCAATAATAACAAAATTTCTATTTTGACTCTTTGCATGCTTAATTCCTGCTTGAGCAATTTTTACAGGATCTTTTTGATTTAAATCCTTGAAAACTGGCACAGAAATGGAATCACCAACAATTTGCAGTTGTTCAATAGCAGCCGGTCTATAAACATCACATGCAACTAACAATGGTTTTAAATTATTTTTTTTAACCATTCTATTCGCAAGTTTTGCAGAAAATGTGGTCTTTCCTGAACCCTGAAGACCAGCAATTAATACAACAGTAAAATTAGAATCTAAATTTATTTCTGAAGATTCGCTTCCCATTAGTTTACTTAATTCATCATGAACAATTTTAATCATTAATTGTCCTGGATTAATTGCGGTTAAAACCTTTTGACCTAAAGCTTTTTCTTTTACAGTGTTAACAAATTTCTTAGCTGTTTGGTAAGAAACATCTGCATCAATTAAAGCACGTCTAACTTCTTTTAATGTTTGTGCAACATTAATTTCAGTAATTCTACCCTGGCCCTTGAGTAAACTAAATGCACTTTCTAATTTATCTGATAAATTTTCAAACATAATACTACATTTTTGAAGGGACTTTAATTCCCAATAGATTCATTCCTTTACTTAATAAAACACTTACTTTTTTTGACAAAGTAACTCTGAAATTTATATCATTAAAATTGTCAACATTTAAAATAGGTATTTTTTGATAAAAATGATTGTATTCCTTAGCTAAATTAAATAGATAATTAGCCAAAACAGCTGGGTTTAATTTTTCTGATGATTGACTAATTATAATAGGATAATTCAAAATCAATTTTATTAATTTCTTTTCTTCAAAAAGTAATGACCTCTGAATTTTAAATAATAAAGATAAATTAAGAGATTTTTCTAAAATTGAATTAATTCTAGCATATGTATACTGAATAAAAGGACCTGTATGTCCATTAAAGTCAATAGATTCTGCTGGGTTAAATAAAATATCTTTTTTGGCATCAGGTTTTAAAATATAATACTTCAAAGCAGCATCACCAATCATAACCGACAGATTATCAATATTATCTATATCAATCTTGTTAGAAGATAGAATAATTTCTTTGGCTTGTTTATGCATTTCATCCAACAAATCATCAATATCTACAACAGTACCCTCCCTAGATTTCATTTTACCCTCAGGCAAAGTCACCATACCGTACGACATGTGAAACAACTCCTTAGACCAAGAATAATTCATTTTATTTAAAATTTCAAATAATACTTTAAAATGATGATTTTGCTCATTACCAACTACATAAATCATTTTATCAAAAGAAAAATCATTATACCGACATATTGCTGTTCCAATATCCTGAGTAATATAAACAGCAGTTCCGTCAGAACGAAGTAATAATTTATTATCTAAATTCTTATCTTCAAGATTGACCCAAACCGACTTATCATCTTTTTGATTAAAAATATTCTTTTCTAAACCTTTTTTAATGAAGTCTTTACCAATTAAATAAGTGTCGCTCTCATAATAAATTTTATCAAAACTAATGCCAATTTTTTTATATGTATCTTCAAAACCATCATACACCCATGAGTTCATTTTCATCCACAATTCAATTAATTCTTTATCACCACTCTCCCATTTACGAAGCATTGTCTTAACTTCATGTAATAATTTTGAATTATCATCTAAATCCTTGACACTATAACCACTCTTAAGCAATTTATTTCTCTCTTCCTGATATTTCTGTTCAAATAAAACATAATACTTGCCAACAAAATAATCTCCCTTCATATTAGACTTTGAAGGCGTATCTCCATTGCCAAACTTAAGCCACGCAAGCATTGATTTGCAAATATGAATACCTCGGTCATTGATAATTTGAACTTTATGAACCTTAAAGCCATTAGCAATCAATATATTTGACATTGCATGGCCTAATAAGATATTTCTTAAGTGCCCTAAATGTAAAGGTTTATTAGTATTTGGAGAACATGATTCTAATACAATGGTAGAATTCTTTTTTTTATTTAATTCAAAATTAGGCGAAAAACTAAATTCTAAAATCTCTAACCAAAATTTATCAGTGAATTCTAAATTTAAAAAACCACTAACGATGTTATATGATTTGATTGTCTTTTCTTTTGTTAATAAATAATCACCTAATTCATTAGCAAATTCACTGAAAGTGAGATTTGAAAACTTCTTCAGGGGAAACAAAATGACAGTCCAATCACCACTAAACTCCTTTTTGGTTTCTTGAATTTGAATTAGATTATTATCTATTTTCAATTCTGAAAAGTAATCTAGAATTACTTTTTTAATATTTACTATATGTTTCTCAAAAATCATATTAATTATATTACAGTGATTTTCTTAAAAAAATTTCAGCAATCATACATCTAGCACTTCCTCCACCAAATGACTCAATGAAATTTAAAGGAGAATGTATGATTTTCATGTACCTTGTAATTATTTTAAATTGATCAGAAGTTAAAGAATTATACGCAGAAGAACTCATAATTAATAAAGATTCTTTATTGCTATTTTTTAACTCTAATACATTCCCTAAAAAACTATTCATTTGTAAACTTGATATATTAATTATTTCTTTATTAGTCTTTTTAAACATAGAAAGTAATATATCTTTATCTGTTTCCTCTAAAATTGCATCTAAACAAATAAAGACTATATACTTACAGATACTCATTAAAACATTTGTATGATAAATATCATGCTCCTTATCTTTAGCACAAAATGAGACACATCTATACTTCATCTGAATACACCATTTGCTAAAAAGATCAAACTCTGTTCTCTTTGATAAACAGGCGTAAGCAATTTTATTTTCTCTATCCAAAACCATACTGCCTGTGCCTTCTAAAAAAAGACCTTTCTTTTCATAAAATTCCGCATTGTTAATAATATTTTTTACTTGAAAATTTTTCTTAAAATAATTAATAATATCAGTTCTTCTTTCTAATCTACGGTTTTTAGCAAACATAGAATAAAGATAAATTGTACCGTCTTTATGAGTACTAATCCAGTTATTAGGAAACAAAGAGTCGGGTGTATTATCATTTGTATTATCAATAAATTCGATCACTTCTAATCCTTCATCTTTTAAAAGAGAAACTAATTGACAAAATTCATTTTGAGCTTGTAATCTAATTTCTTTGGCTGAAAAATTTAATTCTTTTTTTTGATAAATATTATCTAAGGCCGACTCAGAATTAAAACCAAATTTTGTTGGCTTAATCATTAAAATAGTATTTGTAGTAAAATCTTGGCTCATCATATTTATTCAATACCCGCTCAAAAGCATTTAATTCATTAATTAATTATGATTCAATTGGAAAAATTTATTTAAAATATTCTGCTTAGATTTCGGGTCATATGCATCTTCAATTGTAGGAGTACCACCAAAATTATTGGCAATACCTAGAACAACCTTTTTAATTAATGAATACTCATTATTTATAAATGGATTTATCATATCACGTGCTAATTTTAATTCAAATATAGAGAGAACAAATAAAATTAATTAGATTTATAATAGAATTTAGTACAATATATGCATCAAAAACAGAAATACATCAAATTAAAAACGTTTGATTTAAATAATCAAGCTCAATATCTTAATATTATTCTTAATAGACCTGAGAAAAGAAATGCATTAAATCCACAAATGATTTCTGAAATAATATCTGCATTTGATGAACACGAAAAATTAAAAAAAACAAAATTAATTCTAATAAGTTCTTCATCATCTGTTTTTTGCGCTGGAGCTGATTTACAGTACTTAAAGAAGTTACAAAACTACTCATATCAAGAAAACTTAAATGACTCTTATCATCTTATGAGTTTATATAAAAAAATGTTAAAATATCCAAAATTGATAATTTCAAAAGTTTGTGGACCAGCAATAGCGGGTGGTTGTGGTCTTATAAATGCATCTGACTTAGTGTTTGCAACTAAAAATAGTAAATTTAGTTACCCAGAAGTTAAATTGGGCTTTATACCTGCATTAGTTAGTACATTTTTATTGACAAAAATAAAAGGATCTGATGCAAGAGAATTATTATTAACTGGTAAATTAATTGACGCAATTTACGCAGAAAAAATCGGATTAATTAATAAAATTTGTGAGTTAGAAAATATAGATAATGAAATAATAAAATTTATCGAAAAGATTGTAAAAGAAACATCACTAAATTCTGTTAAAGAAACAAAAGAAATGCTTTATCAACTAATGGATTTAGATAAAAAACTAGAAAAAGCTGCCAAATTAAATGCTAAAAGTAGAGAAAGTGAAGATTTCACAAAAGGAATAACAAACTTTTTAGTGAAAAATAAAATAAATTGGGCTAAACAATAACATATGTCTAAATATAAAAACTCCTTAAAACTTATAATTAGTCTAACTTGTATAACCTTAATACTTTCATTAGTACTTGCTATTAATTCATACTGGTCAAATGGGCTGATGGATCAAAGTGAAATTATTATAAAAAATGTAAATTTTATAAACACTCAAAACACAATAGGAAGTTTAGGAGCGATTATAAGTGAATTCCTTATTCGAATATTTGGTGTTAGTACATATTTTTTAATTCTTTTAATATGTTTTGTACTTATAAAGACATTATTTAAATCAAAAAATATTAATCTCTTTCAAATTACTACAATACATATTTTTTTGATTATTTGGACGTGTTTGACATGTAGTTTACTTACTAATAAGATATTTTCAGGTAAATTAGGTTTAAGCATGTCAAATACTATAACACCTTTTATTGGTAAAATTGGCACAATTATATTCTTATTATTAACACTTTTAATCGCAATTATCTTAATCTTTAATATTCAAAAAGAACATTTCTATAAACTTAAACAAGTTACTATTATGATGTTACGTTTTTGGAATAAAAAAAATACTAATCCAGATAATATTATTAAAGAAAATACTAGTACAAAAACAACAAGTACCATTAAAAAATCAAGTGTAAATGAAACTCAAAATATAGCAAAAGAGTTAACATCACCAGGTATTATTATTGAGGAAATAAAAGAAGAGGATATATTAAATGAAAATACTGGGGACATAAATAAACTAGAAAAAAAGAAGATTCAATATAATTTTCCAAATTTAGAAATACTTACGGAGTATACCGAAAATAAAATTTCAATTAATGAAATAGAGGTGGAAACTAATAAAAAACTTATTGAAGAGACATTAAAAGATTTTAAAATTGATGTAGTTGTGAAACGAGCTACTGTTGGACCTACTATTACTTTATATGAAATTATTCCAGATCAAGGTGTAAAAATTTCAAAAATAAAAAATTTAGAAAATGATATTGCTCTTCGCATTAAAGCAGTTGGAGTAAGAATAATTGCTCCCTTACCTGGTAAAGGTACTGTTGGAATAGAAGTTCCAAATCAAAATCCAACAATTGTTTCAATGAAAGATGTAATTGCTTCGGAAAAATTTCAAAATTCAAAATTTGAACTACCAATTGCTTTAGGTAAAACAATTTCAAATGAGACATTTGTTATGGATTTAACAAAAATGCCGCACTTATTAATTGCAGGTGCAACTGGACAGGGTAAATCTGTTGGTCTTAATGCAATACTTTGTTCCATTTTATTTAAAAAGCATCCTAATGATGTTAAATTTATTTTAGTTGATCCTAAAAAAGTAGAATTAACTTTATATAATAAAATTGAAAAACATTTTTTAGCAAAATTATCAGACAATAGTGAATCAATTATAACAGACACAAAAAGTGTTGTAAAAACACTAAAATCATTGTGTCTGGAAATGGATAATCGATATGAACTTCTCAAAAAAGCAGAAGTACGAAATATCCAAGAGTATAACATCAAATATAAACAAGGAAAACTTTCTAATAATGAAGACCATCAATTTTTACCCTATCTAATACTGGTTATTGATGAATTTGCAGATTTAATTATGACTGCTGGCAAAGAAATTGAAATACCTATTGCAAGACTTGCACAATTATCACGTGCAATAGGTATTCACTTAATTATTGCTACTCAAAGACCTACAACAAATATCATTACAGGAACAATTAAAGCAAATTTTCCAACACGAATTGCATTTAGAGTTATACAGGGAATCGATAGTAAAACAATTTTAGATACGGTTGGAGCTAATCAACTAATTGGAAGAGGCGACATGCTAATATCAACAGGTAGTAGTTTGTCAAGAATTCAGTGCGCATTTATTGACACACCAGAAGTTGAAAAACTCACTAATTTTATTGGCTCACAAAACACTCAAATGAATTCATTTTCACTACCTGAAGAAGGTCATAAAGACAACATACCAAATGAAAAAAATACCGATGACAGAGACCCTTTATTTAGAGAAGCTGCTTTATTAATTGTTATGCATCAACAAGGTTCAACATCAATGATTCAAAGAAAATTAAAACTTGGATATAACAGAGCTGGTAGAATTATTGATCAATTGGAATACGCAGGTGTAATCGGTCCACTAGAAGGCAGTAAAGGACGTAAAGTTTTAGTAGAAAATGAAGAAGAATTAAATCAAATAATATGAAACCATTAATTTTAATTTTATTATTATTAATCTCAAATAAAATCACATCTCAAAGTCAAAATGTTGATGATTTAATAAAAAATATCTTTAGTAATCTAATTTCAGATAACGGAACATCTATTCAATTTGAATACAATTATGAAAAATCATCTCACCAAATAGAAAGTCCAATAAAAGGCCATATTTCATTATTTTCTGATAATCGCTTTTTTGTAGAATTTAAAAGAAATGAGATGAATATAATTCAACTATATGATGGGTCTAGTTTATTTACCATTCTGGTTGATGATCAAGAAATTCAAATTGATAATATAGACGGGAATTCTCAATTCATAATAAATAATATTTTACAAGAATATCAAAATAATTATCAGCGTACAATAATAATTGACAATAAGAACTTTACTACTATTAAATTTACTCCTAAAAAAAATGAATACGAAAATGTATATAATGACTGCATAGACTTATTAGAGCTACCTGTTTGCCTTAAATTACCAAGACAATGTAGGATTGGAATCGACTCACTAAATCAAAATAAATTAAATGATTGTATTTCTAATTCAAAACAAAAAAATACAAATATTGATTTTATAGAAATTAATATTGACAAAAAATCACAACAAATAAAATCAATTAAACAACTAGATCAATTTAATGGACATGCAACTATTGAAATTATAAGCATGAAGGAAGCTGATGAAAATTTATTGAAAATTGATAAGCCAGAATACGATAATTTTGAAATTATTGATTTTAGAAATGAAAATTAGTTAATTTTTTTATAGCCAAAACTATCATATCTTAAAATTACAACACCTTCGTTAATAAAGCCATTATCATCAATTTGATAAAAATCAAAAATATTTTCTAATACCTTAGATGAGTTAATGCTAGATAAAATTGGCAAAATATAATCTGATTGGGATAATAATTGTGAAAAATATGTAGCTATCTCATAACCAACAAGACAGTATCTAAGATCTGGAATATATTGATATTGATTATAAAATTCAACAATAAATTGTGAGATAAGTTGAGAATTATCCATCTTATGATAAGGAAAAGATAAATTCATATCCGTTAGATCAGTGAAATTTAAATGGTCATAATTATATAAATTCTGCATTCCATATACTATCATCCCACTATCTCTACATGCATGTAATTTTGATAATAAATCAGTAACAAAAACATTGTCCTCAGAGGGAATAATAATAACATTTCTTTCACCTAATGTGTCAAGTTCATGATAAATAGAATCTACAACATTAGCATTTATCTTAATTTCTTTAAATTTTATTATTGAAGTATCTACTTCAAAAAGAAGGGTATTACTAAGATATATATCTTTTGGTATAATAGTGTCAATACTTATACTAGAACTATCTGGAACACTTCTAGTCAAAACCTTCTTAAATAGTGTATCTCTACGAATCAAAAGAATATTATCAGAACTATGATTATCAAATATATAATTTGAAAAAGTTTTTAATTGATTTTCAAGTGAAGGTTGAATTTGAATTACATTTGAATGGTTATTCACAATATGTTGCTTCTTAGAAAATGGAGCAATAATAGGAACTTTCTTTTTTTTAAAATTATCAGTAAAATAAACGAAATTATCAGTAAACAAAGGACCGACTATTAAATCAACACCCTTTAAAGATCTACTGTTAATTATGTGATCTAAAATAACTTCTGATTTATTATCATGTGAAATATCAAAAACAGAAATTTTAAAATTTAAATACTCTAAATTATTGAGCGCCATTATAAAACCATTAAAAAAATCTATTGATATTAAACTTTTCTTAAATAAGTCAGGTTGGTAATTTTCATTAATTGAATCAGGATTTAAACTCAATATTGACTCATTACTTTCAATACAAAATGGCAATAACAAAGCAATATGATAATCAAATAAATCCTGCTTTTGATTAATAGTATCTATTGATAAATTTCTAGAGGAATAATGAGAAAAAACATTTTTAATTGGACTAACTAAATTGTTATTTTGGGCGAACAAGAAATAAGGGAAAAATATAAATATGTATTTCTTTATTCCCATTCTATTGTAGCTGGAGGCTTGGAACTAATATCGTAAACCACTCGATTAACTCCATTTACCTTGTTAATAATTAAATTAGATACTTTTGATAAAAAATCATAAGGCAAATGCACCCAATCTGCTGTCATTCCATCAGTTGACTCAACGGCTCTTAAAGCAACTACCTTCTCATAAGTTCTCCCGTCCCCCATTACACCAACACTACTATCACCTAATAAAATAGCACCTGCTTGCCACACTTTATGATATAAATTGTAATCCTTTAATGCATTAATAAAAATACTATCAACCTCTTTTAAAATATTTACTTTTTCTAATGTGATGTCACCCATTATCCTAATAGCTAATCCTGGTCCAGGAAAAGGATGTCTATTAATAATAGATTTATTAATTCCAAGCGCTAATCCTACTTTTCTAACCTCGTCTTTAAATAACGTCTTGAGAGGCTCGACAATCTTCAAATTCATTCTTTCAGGCAGACCACCAACATTATGATGAGACTTAATTGTTTCAGAGGGACCACCAGTACCAGAAATAGATTCTATAACATCAGGGTAAATTGTGCCCTGGCCTAACCAAACAACATCTTTAAAATTAATAGCACATTTATCAAAAACATCAATAAAAGTAGCACCTATAATTTTTCTCTTTTGTTCAGGGTCAGATACACCAGATAAATTTATTAAAAATTTATTCGAAGCATCAACTCCACTAATATTAAACCCCATGTTTTTATATCCATCTAAAACTTCTTTAAATTCATTTTTTCTCAACAAACCATTATCAACAAAAACGCATTGTAGATTATCACCAATTGCTTTATGCAATAAAAAAGCTGCAACAGTTGAGTCTACTCCACCAGACAAAGCCATTAAAACCTTTTGATTCTTGATTTTCATTTTTAATTGATTTATTGTTAAATCAATAAAAGATTCGGAGGTCCAATTTTGACTAAAACCACAAAGTGAAATAAAATTTGATAACATTTCTTTACCGTATTGAGAATGATAAACTTCTGGATGAAATTGAAAACCCAAAGTATGTTCATTTTTAATAGCAAAAGCAGCTATTTTTACATCATCAGTACTAGCTAGTAATTCGCAGTTATCCGGAAGTTTTTTAATTGTATCGCCGTGAGACATCCAAACAATAGAATCATTTTTTACATCGTTAAATATTTCATGATTAGAAAGTACTAATAAATTAGATCGGCCGTATTCTCTATTTTCAGAAGCAACCACATCACCTCCTAATTCGTTTGCAATTAACTGAGCTCCATAACAAAGTGAAAGAAGTGGCACCTTTCTCCTAATTAATGATAAATTAATCTTGGGTGAAAGAGAATCTTTGACTGATGAAGGACTTCCAGAGAGTATTACACCTTTAATATTTTTTTGTAGTATAGAAAATTTATTATATGGAATAATTTCTGAACAAACATTGAGTTCTCTAACCCGTCTAGCAATAAGTTGAGTATACTGAGAACCAAAATCAATGATTAATAAAACTTCTTTCATGTTTAAAATAAATTTATTCAGCTGTTTTCTTTTAATATAATATATTTATTATCAAATATTAAACTTTCTTCTATTAATAAATTAAAAAATGCTGGACCATATTTTATAAAGTAAGGAATAAAACTATATGATTTTTCCTGTGGATTATTATTAGTGAAAATTTTTTGCTCTAAAGAAGAAAGTTGATCAAGGACATTTTTATTATTGTTTTTTTCGAATTTTATTATTTTGGACTCTAGTTGTAATAATGAATTATTAACCCTTTTTTCAAAAACTCTAAATGAATTCAATGGGAAATTGTGAATTTTACTAATTTTTTTTTCAATTATTTCTAATAAATCATTTATATCTTTTTTTAATTTAAGATCATCGTGATTTGATATATTTTTAATAATTTTTTTAATTTTTAAATGATAATCGATAAATATATCTGCATCATTTAAATTATGTTTTTTGTAAAAATTTAAAATACTTTTAGATAAAATTATAAAAAAGGAACGAAGATCTAAAACAGGAAATAATTTACCTTTGGAATTAAATAAACTTAATAATTGCAACCAATAAGCAATCTCAGAAGGCCCACCAAGGTATAAAACATTTGGCAATATACTTTGCTGATATAATGTTCTCATAAATACATTAGGACTAAATCTATTTGGATAGTTTTCAATTTCATTTAATAATTCTTTTTTTGTCCACTCCTTATTATGACATAAGGATTTATACTCGTTATTATTATATAAAATCTTTGATCTAATATTATTATGTAAATAAAACAAATTTGATTTTAAAGGATTAATCATCGGCTTATAGATAGAACGCATACTCAAATTGGAGTCTAGAATGTTTTTAAATATGTAATTAGTTGTAATTTCTTCCTTCATATCATTAGAAAAAAGTTGTTTCTGAGCCATGCAGTTACCATCAACAACAACCAAACCATAATCGCCAAAAAGAGAATTTATTATTGACCTAGTTGCATCCGCATAATTAGAATTGGCAGTATATGCGTGATAATAAATATTATACAAATCCCTTCCATGTTCAGATTGATCTAATACCTTTTTTAAATCACTTAATAAATCTTTCATCGAATGAGTAGACAAATTACCTACTGCGTTCTTAGTTTGTAAATTCCAACTATATTTTTTATTGTAAATTGACAACTCGTTAATCTCTTTAAAATCATGATCTTCTGTTGCCATCCAAAAACAAGGAACAAATCTATGATTTGGAATATGCTCATCTAAATAATTTGCATAAGCAATTAGAGAAGTTATTTTATATATTAAAAAAAGTGGAGAAATAAAAATATTTAATTGATGACCTGTACAAATAGTAAATGTTTTTGAATCTAATAAAAGATTAATATTATCATCCACATCTTTTGACCTTCCAGCTAAAAAAGAAGTGTTATTATATTGTTTACGTACAGTGTTTACTAAAACCTCTCTGGACTCAAAATTGATTTTTTTTAATTTATTTTTTAATGAATCAATATTAGGAAAACAATCAATAAATGATAATAATTTTGAATCACTTTTGATAAAATCTAAAATTATAGGAGAAAATAAATTTGTTTCAGAAAAAGAAAGGGAACTTTTTTTTGTTAACATATTATTTAAATAATGATTCTACAAATTCCATTTTATTAAATAATTGAATGTCTTCAATCTTTTCACCGACCCCAATATATTTGATTGGAATACTTAATTGATCACAAATGGAAATAACAACACCTCCCTTAGCTGTACCATCTAACTTTGTTATTGCTAAGTGAGTAACATTTGTAGCTTTAAGAAATTGTTTAGCTTGTTCCAATGCATTTTGTCCTGTAGAAGCATCTAAAGCTAACACCACTTCATGAGGAGCAGAATGAGTTAACTTGCCAATGGCTGAAGAAATTTTTTCTAATTCAGACATAAGGTTAATTTTATTATGTAGTCTTCCAGCAGTATCAATAATTACATAGTCAATATTTGATGCGATAGCAGATTGAATTGTATCATATGCTACAGCAGCTGGGTCTGAACCCATTTTTTGTTTAACAATAGGGACGTTAATTTGATTAGCCCATTTATCAATCTGATCAATTGCAGCAGCACGAAAAGTATCTGCAGCCCCAATTAATACGCTTTTACCTTGAGTTTTAAAAAAATTTGCAAGTTTTGCTATAGTAGTAGTTTTTCCAACACCATTTA
The DNA here is from genome assembly GCA_002171975.2 of Flavobacteriales bacterium TMED191. NCBI lineage: Bacteria > Pseudomonadati > Bacteroidota > Flavobacteriia > Flavobacteriales > Flavobacteriales bacterium TMED191. Next base: position 2,922 of record NHIO02000044.1, on the reverse strand, counting down.
CACCAACAAACAAAATAACATAGGGTTTAGTGTTCTCAGTATTATCAGACTTTTGATTTACATTTAATAAACCAATAATTTGATTTTTTAAAATAATCTTTAATTCCTCCTGATTGACATACTTGTTTTTTGCAACAAATGTTTCAACCAAATCAATAATTTTAATAGTAGTCTTAACTCCAACATCAGATGTAATTAACATTTCTTCAAGTTGATCTAAAAATGTATCATCAACCTTGTTTTTACCTGTGAAAAACAATTTCATTTTACCAAAGAAGCCATCTCTTGTTTTATCTAAAGACTTATCTAGCTTTGACTTTTGTGAATCACTATTATCTATTAGTGAATTATTCGAGATATTAGATTTCGACATTTGAGATGTTTTCACCTCTTCTGAGTTGCCACCATCTATTTCTGATGACTCAATTGAATCTAAATCTGCTTTCAACTCTTCAGAGTCTTTCAAATGAACTGGTGTTTCCTCAATGAAATTATTATCGATAGATAAATCTTTAGAACTTGTAGATTGAGATTCTGATACAGCAGNAGATTCCTCTCGCTTAATTGAGGGTTGAGTATTCTTTTCACCTTCTTCCCTTAACAGCTTATTATTATTGGCTTTTTTGCTAGATGTATTATCTTCCTTGGGTTTTAAAATTTGTTTGATTTTATCAAATATGCCCATTGACAATAATTAAAAAGATTGAAACTAGATTAAAATTGATTTGGAATCAAAATTTATTTGTCTTGTAAAAAAGAAGTAACATCTTCTTTTAAAACAATTTTTTCCTTAAAAACATACGCCCCAGTCTTATCTGAACGAATCATTTTTATAGCTTTGGTATACCCCTTTCCTCCGCCTTTTTGTAATGTTGCAACTACTTTTTTAGCCATAATAAATTATTTTATTTCCTTATGAATAGTATATTTTTTTAATACAGGATTAAACTTTTTCATTTCTAAGCGATCGGGAGTATTTTTCTTATTTTTAGTAGATATATATCTTGAAGTTCCAGACATTCCACTTGTTTTGTGCTCCGTGCATTCTAATATTACTTGAACTCTATTACCTTTTTTTGCCATTACCTCTTAAAAATTTATTTATTAAAATAGCATGCAAATCTAATAAAAAATATATTTACACCCAAATTTCATTACTTTTTTCTATTATACTATTTAACTTTTAAAACATTAATTAAAAACAAATCATTCTCAACATATAAAGTGTCTATATCATTTTCTAAATCTATTTCTTGCCATTTTGTATTAGGATAAATCCATTCGCTAATATTTGGCTGTAGTTGTACTAACAAAGGCATATTAAAATTAACCTGCACATCATTCCATCTAAATTTTAAAAAATATTTACTTTTTCTCTTTTTAATTGAATATTCTAGTACTGGTATCTGATTATTAAAAAGATATTGGTCAAAAAAAGCATCTAAATCATATTCAACATGTGCTTTGATATAATCAATAACTTCTTCTGTATTTACATTTTGATGATAAAAAGTTAATTGTAGCCCCCTTAATATATTAAACCATTTTAAATCATCTCTTAAAATTGTTCTCAGTGTATGCAATACCCAACTACCTTTATAATACATATCAGTATCAAAATGTAAACTACTCACAATTGGGTGATTATTTTTAATACGTTGTTTTTGAAAATTTAAATAAACAAGCATTTTATTGTAATCATAAAAATTTTCAACATACAATGCTTCTGCATATGTTGCAAACGACTCATGAATCCACATATCTCTTTCCGACTTCATACTTATACTATTCCCCCACCATTCATGAGCTGTTTCATGAATAATAATAAAATCAAAATCTATATCTTCAGGATAGTTTCCTAAATAACCTTTCATATATTTATTTCCATATGCAATACAACTTTGATGTTCCATACCCAAATAAGGAGTTTCAACCAATTTATAACCATCTTCATAAAATGGATATGGACCAAATTGCTCTTCAAAAATATGTATTACAGAATCTACCTGAACAAAATGTTGTTGTGCTAATTCAAAATGTTCATCTAAAACATAATAATCCATGGATAAATTACCCAACTCACCTACTAGAGTGTCATTAAAATGACGATACTGAGCAATATTAAAAGTCACATTATAAGAATTAATTGGATTTTTTACTAACCAAGAAAAAGATCTTTTGTCTGAATAATCATTAACAATCTCTAATTGACCATTAGCAACAACTAAATATGGCTTTTTCACTATAAAAGTCATGCGCAAACTATCTGGCTCATCAGCTAAGTCATCCTTTGTTGGCCACCAAATACTAGCACCATCCATTTGACAAGCAACCCCTACCCAGTTTAAATTATTTGAATCTTTGGACCAAACAAATCCACCATCCCAGGGAGGTTTCTTAGCAATTTGGGGCTTTCCATTATAGAATACATTAATAACAAAATTATCTATTTCCTTGAAGGAGTTAGGAATTAAGACTGAGTTTTTTTTTCGAATAAAATCTACTTTTTGATTTAGGATAAAAATACTATCTACTATCATATTTTCTGCTAAATCTAAATTAAATGTATCAATCTTACATTTTTTTTCAAACTCCATTAAGTTAGCACCAATAATTTCCTGATTATTTAAAAAAAACTCGACAGTAAGATGAGAATACTTGTAATCATAACAAAAGCGAGAGCTATCAAGAAGCTCTTCTTGAGCAAAAGAAATAAATGATATAAATATAATAATCCTGTAAAACAGCATTTGTAATTGAGGGGATGGAGAAAAATTATAACAAACCTTTATCTTTGGCAATTCTTAAAACTTCCGAAATACCTTTTTTATCAATTGTTTTTAATGTAGACGTTGTAACTTTTAAAGTTATCCACTTTTCCTCAGAGGGGACAAAAAATCTTTTTTTAATAAGATTTATATT
>NHIO02000043.1 GCA_002171975.2 Flavobacteriales bacterium TMED191 | reverse complement strand
AAGATGGACAATCATATGCTCTTGGTTTTTATGCTTTCTTGCTTTCAGAAATTATCCCTCAAAATACAAAATTGCTCCTAACTTCTGTTCCAGGAAGTTCGCCTAGAAAGGATGGATCCTTAAATAAAATTATAAAAAAGTTATGCGGAGGTCCAATTGTTGATGGATCTAGGTTTTTGAAAACTATATCGCAAAGAGAAAAAAAGTCACATGGATTTAGACCGACAAATGATGAATTATCAAAAACTATCGAATTAAATAATATAGTATTTCCTAGAAATGGGAAAATTCTTCTTTTAGATGACGTTACAACTACAGGTCAAAGTTTTGATGTTTGCAAAAAAATAATAAGAGATTCAGGATATCTAAATGAAATTACATGTTTAGCTCTAAGCGTTACTGATCGCAACTCAAAACAAAGAGGTATAGCTTTAAATACTCAACTCAAAGAGATATGGGATATTAAACCAATAAATAAATTTACAGAGACATTAGAAATCAAACCAAATCAACAAAAAAAAGAAAAAGAAAAGAAAGTAATATCAAAACCATTCAATCGGGAAGAAGCGGAAAAAGCAGCAAGAGAATACCATAAACAAAAAGATCAATTCTTAGAAATAGTTGAAGATAAAGATATAAGTGAAAAAATCAAAGATCAAATTAAAAAAGGTATTAAGAAAGCCACAAATCAATACCATAAACAAAAGGTTCAATTATTTGAAAAAGTTAACGAAAAAGACATTAAAAATAAAATTAAAGGGGAAATTAGAAAAGGTATTAAAAAGACCGCAAATAAATTGATTGATTTTTTCAAATGAATATTAAGAAAGCCGCAAATATTTTGACTGCACTATCGATTAAAGGGAATGGCCCATCTAAGGTAAAGAAATTAATTTGTCAATCAAGATTTGAAAATTTAGACGATTTATTTGATATTTCATCTCAAAATAATAAAGACATATTAAGTGAAACTGAATGGCAAGTTTTAAGAGAACAAATAATGGGGAAACTAGAATGGTCATTAGAAATAGGAATCCAAGTGATACCCTTTTCTTCGAGTAAGTATCCATTTTATTTAAAGCAACTTAAGGATTTCCCTTTAGTTTTATTTGTAAAAGGGAATATCGAATCTATAAATAAGAATGATTCAATAGCAATTGTAGGAACGAGAAATCCTACTGAATATACGATTAATCACGGATCAATTATTTGTGATTTAATCTCCTCTAATGTCGAATCAGTAATAAGTGGTTTGGCAATAGGATGCGATACCATTGCCCATAAATCTGCACTAAAAAAAGAAGTTCCAACTGTAGCTGTGCTTCCTAATGGACTTGATAGTATTTATCCAAATGAAAATTATCATCTAGCTCAAAAGATTATTGAACAAGGTGGGGCACTTGTCTCTGAGTATTTAGTGGGGGTGAAACCAACAAGATATCAATTTGTTGCAAGAGATAGAATTCAAGCAGGATTATCCAAAATGGGGTTTTTATTAGAAAGCTCAATAACTGGCGGTTCTATGCATTGTATTAACAAGCTTAAGAAATTGAATAGAACCATAGGATGTTTGAAACCATCCGAAGAACTCAAGGAAAATATTTCCTGGTCAGGGAATAAATCTCTTTATCAAGAAAAGAACTTTTTTGATATTACGCCCACATCTAATTTAAAAAATATTAGTTTAAAAGTAAAAAGTCTTTTAAATCAAAATAAAGAAACCGAATTTAATCAAAAAACTATTTTTGATTAAAATGTTTTTCCAACTTTTATTTGAAATTCTCAAATAAAAAAATTTTGCGATTATTTGCAAGGTTTTGCTATACCTTTCACATTAGATCACAATATTTAGACTCATATAAATTGTAGATATACCAACTAACTAGCTATACAATAACTTGTTTATTGTTGGAGCTGTAAAATTTCGTAATGGGTGCTTTGGGAGCACTAGGTCGCAGGTTCGAATCCTGTCGCTGCGACTCTAAAAATCCAAGTTATAAAAAAGCTTCCTTAGAATCGCTTTTTTATTAGATAATTATGATGTAATACCTTTCCATCATAATTACGTCAAAAAATGGAATCTCTATATTTTTTATTGATAACCATTAACACTATTTTTAATTGTTGTAATTTTGCATCATCTTATCTCGAAATTTCCTTACTCTCTGCATAGTTATGCTGTTTGAACTGTCGTACCAAGAAACATCGATGATAGCCATTATTTCCGCTAAATTTATATCCTTTTTGAACTCCTTAGATGTTTTATAAGTATCTTCATCAGAATCACCAATCTTAAGTAGATTTGGGAAAGAGGATGNTGTGATATCAATTAATTCGATNAGTTTGGCAGGTTCTAANATACGTTTCTTTAATTCAATTAGAAATTCTAGAAAAATATCCTCTTGAAAATTTGAAAAATTATCNGGATTNGCTTTATCCATAAAAAATAAAATNATTTGAATATTTGCNACGCTTAATAACTTTNCCTCTTCTNTAGAGTCCTTNATCCTTTTCATAAGCCAATAAAANATTGATTGATAAAATGCTCTTTCATCTAANGGATTNTCCTCTGATCCAAAANANTNTTTNTTCATAAATTCCGTCAAAATTCCTTCAAAATATCATAGTTTGTCTGGAAAAAGTTAGTAAAACTACCCAANNAATAAGTTATGGCTTGAAACCTTTTGCCTCTCCTCCCTTTTAAGTGCTTTGGGAGCACTAGGTCGCAGGTTTGAATCCTCCCTAGCTATTACATGAAATCATTCAAAATATAATTCCAATCAACAACCCCACCCTGTTTTTTTGTCTCTTCATCTTGTCTTCTAAGTTCTTTTCTATACTTTTGCCTTATGNGAGAATAGTTCTTGTCTAAGNTCTCCTCTGGGTGGCTTAGATAGTCCATGATATTTCTTTTAGTCCATAAGTTTTTCATGATTTAATCCTTTCCCCTCCCTAATTTAATGCAACTATCAAAATAAGAAAATTTCTTTTAAGAAATTATTCCTAAATTTTTAAATTAAGAATTGCATTCATAGCTTCCTGAATATTTAATTGTCTCATCATAAAGTCTCTTACTTTATTTTCTGGACTAAGCAACCATGACCATTTACCAGTATTTTGTAAGTAAATNTTGTCCACATTAACAAGTAGGTTATTAAATAAATCAACATATATTTCTTCAGATTTTTTATTTAATAAAAAATCTTGTAATGAATTGAACTCATTGACATTTATAACTAAAGATAAGTCATCAGAATCTAAATTTGATTTTGAATTTGTGAACTGACTAATCATTAAGTCTATAGTTGTTCTTGTTTTAGTCCCCACCCAAGGAAACCATCTAATTGATTTATCACTTATGGGAATCCAATTTTGGCTTTTTAAATCAAACTTTTCAAAAAAATCTTTTGCTTCAGTTAATAATTTTTTGGCTTTAGNATCTAAAAATATCGGCATTTCTTCTTCTTCATAAATAATTTTCATTTTTTCAAATATTTTTGTATCGATATTAGTTTCTCCTTTTGTTGATGGGACAGATCCTTTAATAGTTGAATCGACTACTTCAACAATTCTTTTGTCTTTATCAATTTTTTTTATTAACCATTTTTGACCTGCAAAAAGTAGATTATCCCCCTCATTTAAAGAGGAATCAAAGGGAAGAATCCCTAATCTTTTCCCTAGTGCATAAATTTGATATTCTTCAACACTTTCAAAACATGTATAGAATCTAAANTTATCAGTTAAATCACTACCTTNATCAGACAGGTANATTTTNCTACTGATTTGTAAAATAAGTTCTTTTTCTTTTAAGTAATTTAATAAATTTTTAAAAATATTTATATCCAAATTAAATGTATTTTTTTCNTTAAAGAAAAACCAGATATCCTCAGCAGTAGCTCCTCCAAGTTGTTTTAAAAGTGCAAGAATCTGATGTGCTGTTATACATAAAGAAACTGAGGATCTATTTTCTGTTTCATACCAATCTTCAGACATTAATTTTAATATTGCAATTGTTTTAACCAATTTATAGCGAAGTAAATCAACGTATTTTTTATTTTCCTTTATGCAATTCTCCACAATATGAATCCTTAGAACAGAATCATTACCTCTTCTTCCTGATCTTCCAAGTCTTTGTCTAAGTGATGCGACGCTTAACGGAGCATAAATTTGAAAGACGTTATCAACATTTCCAATATCTATTCCTAATTCCAAAGTTGATGTGCAAACAATTGTCATAGGTTTATTACCTTCTTTTGCTTTGCCTTCTACATCTTTTCTTAAATTATTTGATAATAATGAATGNTGNGGNAAAAAAATCTTATCCTCTTCTTTTTGNTTNCATAAAAAATTTCCTTCATATACAAAGTTTTCAACATTCCTTATTGAGTTTGGGAAAACTAAATTAGTTTGATTTCTAAATCTAAATATGTCTTTGGTAATAAGGATATCTGGTGAATTATTTTTTTTGCTTTCAATCTCTTCGGGGGAAGTATTTTCTAATTCTTCTCCTTCAATAGTTAATTCATTTTCATAACCTCTAAGTGAAAGTTTTATTTCACGTTTACCACTAATAGGTTCTTTTATTATTTTTGTATTTGATGAATTATTTGAATTTAAAGCATTAATAATATAATTTTCATCTCCAATAGTTGCTGACAAACCAATTCTTCTAGGGCAACATTTGGTGAATTTTTCAAGCCTATTTAATAATGACCTCAATTGATCTCCTCTGTCATTCCCCAAAAAAGAATGAAATTCATCGATAACAATTGAGATGGAATTTTTAAATAATGAACGTGCTTTATTAGGGTTATTGATAAGCATTGCTTCTAAAGATTCTGGTGTAATAAGGAGTATTGCTTGATTATTTTTATCAAGTCTATTTTTTACATTAATAGGCACATCTCCATGCCAAGGTACGGTACAAATATCATTATCTTTGCATATTGATTCCATTCTTATTAGTTGATCGTTTATTAGCGCTTTTAACGGGGAAATATAGATAATATAAGCATTTTCCCTATGATCCTTATCTAATAATTCTGAAATTAAAGGAAGCATTGCTGCTTCTGTTTTCCCTGAAGCTGTTGGTGCATAAATGATTAAATTATTATTTGATTGCCGAATTTCTTTTATAGATTGTTGTTGGGCTGGTCTAAGGTTTGTCCATCCATTTTTAAAAATCCATTTTTTTATATTTTCATGAAGAAGATTATATTCAAAATTTCCTTCAGACATTATTTTCCTAAAGTGAATCCCTTTAATTCTTCATCATCATCTTCAGAAAATTCATTTTCGTCTAGATCTGGTTTTATTTTTACTTTTGAGGATAATAACTCTTCCCAATTTGCGGAAGGATCAATATCTAAAACACTTCTTAAATCTAAAAACTCTTTAATTACATTTCTTGGGGAAGTATATAAATCCGATCCAAGTTGTTGCTTGCAGCAATCTAAGAAAGAAGTAATCATATCTTGACTTATNATATTTTTAATATTTTCATCTGATTCATAGATTTCCCCTACTCTCTCAACCAAAAGGTATAGCTCATTATTATCAAATGGCTCTACTCTTATTACAGGGTGGTCTGGATCAAAAGCATTTTTTGTTAGATAAGTATTCTCTTTTAATCTTCCTTTAAGCGCATCATATGAGTAGAGACCTATTCTTGGATTAGTTAAGAAATCAGGGGTGCCAGATAAATATACCCCTAAATTTTTTTGATTAGATTGCATCACATCGTTATATATCCTAAGAATTTGCTCCATATTATTTTTTCTAGATGGGGAATGCGAAATTTTTAGCATATTCACCATTTCATCGATATGGATTAATAATCCTGAATATCCCGCAAGAACAAGAACATTAGTAAGTACTTTTAAAGCATCGTAATAGTTGTGATCAGCAATAATTGTTCTAACACCTAATTCTCTAGCAGAATCTATTCTTGAAGCATATTCACCACTTAACCATCTTAGACAGGCTTGTTTTCTATATGTATCATTTTCAGTAATTGCTTGTTTATATATCTCAAGAACTTTAAAAAAGTCAAAGCTAAGAGAAGTTTGATCTAACTCATTTAATTTNTCTTGGAGATCANTTATTCTTTGTGATTTAAGATATTTTTCTATAACTGACTTCAANGCTCCGCCATTAGGTTTTAACCTAGTTGATAAATTAGAAATTAATTGTCTATATAAACTTAGGGCATCACCTTTATTGCTATGTAGGCGTTTTTGNGGATCTAAGTCAGCATGACATGTACAAATATTCTTTTTTTGAGCATATTCTCTTGCCAAACTTAAAAGAAAAGTTTTACCTGTTCCATAATCTCCAATAAAAATCCTAAAACTAGTTAAGCTTTCAGATATATCTTCACAATCTTTTAAAATGGCATTTAGCTCATTATTTCTACCAACCGCTAAACGAAGAATGCCTTGATTAGGGACAGTTCCTCCTCTAAGACTTTTTAAAATTTTTTTTCTTTCCTTCGCACTAATTTCGATCATTGTAGTTAAAAGCTAATTTAAAATTTTCAAAAACTTCTTTTGATATTTCAAAGGTATTTGTAGCATTATTTTCTTCTAATAATAATTCATCGTACCTCTCAGTACAAAAAGTATTAATTTCTTCAATTAATTCATCTTCATCAATCGAATATTGATTTATGAAAAGAGAAAAAGTTTCTTTATCAATCTCTTCATCTTCATCAATATTTTCATCAATATGTTTAATTAAATATTGATAATAACGATTATAAGTTAAATTATCAGATTCATTTGCTTGATTTTGATTATATAAGTTGATATTTTCTTCTGAATTTTCGTAGTCTTCAATTTCATCATCATCAAATTCTATACTCTCAACTTCTTTTATTTTTTCTTCAATTTTTTTCTGCTCTGACTTTTGTCTCTCTAGCTTTGATTGATCTATTTTAAATGATACTTTTTCTGAGAATGTTTCAGTATTAATTTTTGGGTTTCTCGTTTCATTTGTAAAAATTTTGGAGTTATCTTTATTAATTTCATATGTAGTTATATCTTCAAAGTTATTTTTATTAAATCTTAGTTTTAAATCGTTATTTTCATTTAAAAGTTTTTTAATCGTCTCGTTACTTTTAATAAGTTCATCATTACATGCCTTGAGATCCCTTTTGATCTTTTCTAATTCTGCTAATTTCTCTTCATAATCTCCAATAACATTATTCGAATCTTCAACACTTAATTTTAATTTTTCTAATTCTTCTAATTTTTCTTTGTAATCAAAGTTTTCTTCTTTAAGATCAACAATCTTTTCTAATAAATGATTTATCGTTTCTTCGCTCTCATCAATACGATTATTGTAAGTCGCAATTTCTTCTTGATATTCTATTAAGACATTATTTGATTCTTTTATTTTTAATTTTAGTTTATCTAATTCTGCCAGCTGGATCTGAGTATTTTCAAAAGCTTTTTCTTGATTTAAAAGTTTAGATTGAAGTTTATTTATATATTGAATATCTTCATTTTTAGTTTTCTTGTATGCTTCTAAAGTTTTATTGAAATTATTTAAAACAATTTCATTCTTATTCAATTTAGAATTTAAATTGGCTTTTTCTTGGCTTAATAATTTTAATTTGTCTTCAAGTTCTTGGTTATTTGATTCCAAAAAATTTGTCTTTTCTTTGTAATCTATGCTTTGATTATTTATTGATTTAATAATTTCTTCCTTCTCTAAGATTGAATTTTCTAATTTTTTAGTTTCATTTTCTTTGTCTTTTTTAAAACTTGAATATGCACTTTGAAGAAGCTTTATTTTTTCTTGGTAGTCTTCCTCTAAATTTTTAA
>NHIO02000042.1 GCA_002171975.2 Flavobacteriales bacterium TMED191 | reverse complement strand
GCACCAATAATTTGTCCAGTTTTAGGGTTAACAAAGGAGGGGCCATAACCACCCCAAGGAGGTTGAGGAGATGAAGTCCATCTCAATACATTATAACGAATATCACCAGCATCCCAATTGGCTGTATCAGGTTGAGTATTAACTTGTATTGCATTAATAAAGCCTGCTTTCTCAAAAGCTATGTTCCATGATTCCACGCCCTTTTTAATTATATCTCTAAATTCTATAGGAGTTGTGTTTTCAATCCACCAGGTAATTGGAGTAATAGGTGCTGATAAATTTTTATCTGGATGCTTTTTTTTCAAATCCCACCTATGAATCATATCACGGTAATTAATTTGATCAATACTCGTCATATTATTTGTTTGGGTATGAAAATAACCTACGCGTGGATCATCATATCTAGGTTCAAAACCACTCTCGGGCAGCTCTATTAAGCTATGTTGGATTCTAATAGAAACAATACGAGAATCAGTAACAGCACGACTACCATATTTTGAAGGGTATTTGGTTTCATATACATAATCTACAATCACATCAGTATTACTTGGATAATTATTGAACTTATGATATCTTGTTTTTGATTTACTAAGACTCCCTAGTTTAAAACCCTTATAACCAGGTGAATATGAAGATTTTACCTGTTGAAAAGCTTCAGTTAAAAAAATATTATCTGCATTAATTAAGACACTTGAACTATCAGTATTTAAAGCAATAATTTCTTCACTTATTATAATCGGCTCATTGATATTTGCATCTGATGCTCTACTTAATGGACTTTCTGGATCAAAATAATAAGAATAATTTTCTATTATAAAATCAATTTTATTAAAATACTTTTTTATCGTAATAATTTTTGAGCCCCTAAATCTGCCTCTAACATTACGAGAATCACCAACACCATCCTCTATATAGCTAAAGTATATGAATTCTTTATTAAATTGCAATGTGTCTATTTCAATGAATGATTTTGCATTATCCTTATCTTGATATATTTTAAATAAACCATCATACTCAATGCAGTTCTTTGTTGTTTCAAGAATAGTTTTTTTTGAAGTACTTTTTGGTGGTTTTTGCTGGTCTTTATTTTTTGATTTAGTGGATGAAAATTGAGCAAAGAGAGGGTTAAATAATAGAAAGATGAATGAGAAAATAATAATTTTAACTTTGTACATATTAGATGCTTTACATATTAGTTAATTTCGAATTTAACTAATTAAATTATAAATAAATATTATTAAAATGGATTTCTTACCAAACAGACTATTAGAATACTGTCAAAACATGACTTCTAACGACGAATTACTAGACGAATTAGAGAGAGAAACAAATTATAAGATTTTAATGCCTAGAATGTTGAGTGGCAAATTAATAGGTCAAACACTAAGGTTAATTAGTGGTTTAAAAAAACCTAAATACATACTTGAAATTGGAACATATACAGGTTATTCTGCCATATGCTTAGCAAGTGGTTTAACTCATGATGGTGAGCTACATACAATTGAAATAAATCAAGAATTGGAAAATTTTTCCAGAAAATATTTTAAAAAATCGGGGCTAGAAAACAAAATAAAGCTACACACAGGCAATGCATTGGAAATAATTCCAAATTTGCAATTTAAATATGATTTAGTATTTATTGATGCAGACAAAAAAAATTATTGTAAATACTTCGATTTAGCAATGAAAAAATTAACAAGCGGGGGGTGTATTATCATTGACAATGTTCTTTGGAGTGGGAAAGTTATAAACAAGTCAAATGAAAAAGATATTGAAACAAACGAAATAAAAAAATTGAACCTTATGATACAAAATGATTCTAGAGTACGAAATACTCTCCTTCCAATTCGAGATGGAATTATGATTTGTGAACTACTGTAATTTTTTAATAAATAAATACAAAACACCACAGCACATTGAAATACTAAATACAATATTTAGAAATGCGTAAGCAATATGTCCATCTCTTAATAAATTTAAGGTTTCATAACTAAAAGTAGAAAAAGTACTTAATCCACCACAAAATCCGACAAATAAAAATAAACTCCATTCCTTATTAAGATCTAAATAACTAATAAAAAAAATAGCGATTCCATAAATTATACAACTAATTAAATTAACTAGAAATGTTGCTAAAGGGAAAGTAAATTGTAGAAAATTTAAGGAGATTAAATATCTTAATACACAGCCTAATCCACCCCCTAAGAAAATATAAAACAATTTCATTTGTTAATTTTGATATAATGAAAAAAATTGGAAATAAAATGAGCGATAATTAAACCTAAAATAGCACCAAAAAATACATCCAGTGGGAAATGCTTACCTAAATAAATCCTACTATAACATACTAACAGTAGCCAAATTATTAATCCATATTTCAAAAACTTATTTTTTTGATTTAACTGAAGTAAAAAAAATGAAACAATTGCCGTAGAATTTGCAGCATGTCCAGATACAAAACTATACATGCCACCTTTTTCAACAACAATCCTACTTAGATGAGAAATTTCAGGATCCCAACATGGCCTTAAGCGCATAAATATATTTTTAAAACAATGAAGATGAATTAAATCAGTAATACCAAAACACACTAAAAGAAAAAAAATAGTATATATAAATTTATTGCTGTCTTGACGGTAAAGATAAAATAAAATTATAGGAGCAATTATAAGGAACATCCATGTTTTATTTGAAATAAACACCCAGAAAGAATCCCACTTTTCAGATCCTAAATTATTTAAAAAAATAAATAACTGCTTATCCAATGAAATTATATTTTCAATCATTGTTTTTAATTAAAATTTTCCAAACATCATCTTTTAAATGACTAATACCTTGGTTATTTAAAGAAGATATAAAGAGATGTTTAATACTAATAGAATCTGAAATATTTTCTTTGATATTATCATTAATTAAGTCTGACTTTGTTATTATCAATAATCTCTTTTTATCTAATAAATCTGGGTTATATTTTTTTAATTCTTGAATTAAAATATTATATGCTGCCATAATATTTTCACTATTAGCGGGAATCATAAATAACAAGCATGTATTCCTTTCAATATGTCTTAAAAAACGATGACCTAACCCCTTGCCTTCACTAGCGCCCTTAATGATTCCAGGTATATCGGCCATTACAAATGATTTCATATCATGATATTTAACAATACCAAGGTTTGGAGTTAATGTAGTGAATTCATAGTCAGCAATTTTAGGTTTTGCTGCGCTAATGACAGACAATAAAGTGGATTTTCCTGCATTGGGAAAGCCAACTAATCCCACATCGGCTAAAACTTTTAACTCCAAAATTGTTGATGCCTCTAATCCAATTTTTCCAGGTTGTGCATAACGAGGGCTTTGTCTTACAGAATTTTTAAAATGCACGTTACCTCTTCCGCCTAAACCACCTTTTAACAAAACATATTCTTCTTTATCTTCAGTAATCTCAAATATGTACTTATTTGTTTCAGCATCTTTAACAATTGTTCCTATTGGTACATCAATATAAACATCTTTTCCACTAGAACCCGTACTAGTATTCTTACTTCCGTCACCACCATGACCCGCTTTTATATGTTTTGTAAACTTTAAATGCAACAAAGTCCATAAATTTCTATTCCCTCTAATAATTACATGACCACCCCGTCCACCATCACCTCCATCAGGACCTCCTTTTGGCTGAATCCTAGATCTAAAAAAATGAGCAGACCCTTTACCTCCGCTACCTGATTTGCAGTAAATCTTTACATAGTCAACAAAATTATTTTTTAAATTTCTCACTTGGAAAAAACTAATAATTTGATATTATTGAATTGATATCATCTAATATAAGATTAACTTCTCTTTCACCATTAATTGCATAAAATGAATGATTTAATTTCTTTATGTAATAATCCTTTAGAATAGATGTTTGTTTGTTATAAACTTGAATACGATTTAAAATTATGTCTTTATTTTGATCGTCTTTTCTACCACTATTAACACCCCTTTTTAGAAGTCTTTTAACAAGTTCACCTTCCGATACTTCAAGAGATAAGACAATATCTAAATTCATATTTTTACGTTCAAACAATTTATCAAGCTCTTGAGCCTGGGGGACTGTTCTAGGAAAACCATCAAAAATAAATCCTTTTGAATTTGGAAACCTTTCTAACTCACTAGAAAGTAAATCAACAGTAACCTTATCAGGAACTAATTGACCATTGTCCATATATTCAGATGCCAATTTGCCAAGATCTGTAGAGTTCTTAATATTTCTTCGAAATACATCTCCTGTAGAAATATGATCTAATGAGTTTTTACTCATCAAGAGATCTGCTTGAGTACCTTTACCAGAACCTGGAGGTCCAAATAAAATTATATTTTTCATTGTATTTTTTTTAATTAATCTTTTTATAAATGTTTTTTAATTTTCTACCAGCCTGATTATAATCCATTCCATGTCCAACAACAAATTCTTCTCCAACTTTAAAACCAATGTGTTTAGGTTTAGTTTTATATTGATACTTTGATTCTTTAAATAATAAAGTTACACATTCTATACTTAGTGCACCATGATTAAGGAATTCATTACTTAAGAAGTTTAGTGTTAATCCAGTATCTACAATATCTTCAATAATAAGGACATTCCTATTTTGAATCTTAGTATACGAAATATGATCTATGGAAACTTTGCCCTTGCTTTTTAAACCATCGTATGAATTTACCTTGACTGAAACAATATCAATATTAGGGTCTAAATAACTTAGTAATTCTTTAGCAAAAATCATTGCACCTTTTAATACAATAATAAAAACAGGCCAATCACCATGATATTGATTTTTTATTCTTTGCGAAAGTTCAAAAGTTTTTTTTTGTATAGACTTTTTTGGAATAAAAATTTCAAAATCTAATCCGCCTAGCTGAATTTTTTTCATTGATGATTTAAAATTATAAATAAATGAATTAAACTCACTATTTTTTTTACACAAAAAGATTAAATTTGATTTAAAATAAATTATTTTAATATAAATAAATATGAAACCACTAGTAAGCATAATAATGGGAAGCACATCTGATTGGCCAGTAATGAAAAAGGCAGCAGTATTTTTTAACGAAATGGAAATCCCATTTGAAGTAAATGCACTATCAGCGCATAGAACTCCAGAAGAGGTTGAAAAGTTTGCAAAAAATGCATCAAAAAACGGAATAAAAGTAATTATAGCTGGAGCTGGAATGGCTGCACATTTGCCAGGTGTAGTTGCAGCAATGACTCCAATCCCAGTAATTGGAGTGCCTATAAAAGCTTCATTAGATGGCTTAGATTCATTATTAGCAATTGTACAAATGCCTCCCGGAATACCAGTGGCTACAGTAGCTATAAATGGCTCCTTAAATGCTGGAATATTGTGCGCACAAATGCTTGCCACAGGCAATTCAGAACTTTTTGCAAAAACTGAAGAATATAAAGAAGATCTAAAAAAGAAGATTGTAAAAGCAAATCAAGAGCTTAAACAAGAAAAATTTAAATTTAAAACAAATTAACTCAGTCCTGCTTTAAAAAGCTTGATAGCAATTGCTAGTAAAATTATTCCAAATACACGTCTTAAAATATTAATACCTGAAGTTCCTAAGACTTTTTCAATTTTATTAGTAGTTTTTAAAACCAAAAAAACGAACAATAAATTTAAGATAATTCCTGTGGTGATTTCACTATATGAAAAACTTTCGATTGCTCTTAAAGATAAAATTGTTGTAAGAGTACCTGCACCAGCTATTAAGGGGAATGCAACTGGCACTATTGTGCCAGAATTATCATTTTCATTAGACTTGAACAATTCAATATTCAGAATCATTTCAAGAGCTAATAAGAAGATCACAATTGCGCCTGCCATTGAAAATGACTGCACATCAATTCCAATTAAGTGAAGTAAATTTTCTCCAATAAACAAAAAAGCCATCATTATAAAAAAAGAAACTACTGTTGCCTTAAAAGAATTAATATGACCTGTTTTCTGTCTAAGACTGATTATAAGAGGTAACGCCCCTAAAATATCAACAACTGCAAATAAAGTTAATGTTATAGTTAAAATTTCACTTAAATTCATTTGTATACATATTTATTAATTAATAATTACTCCAAATTTAGATAAATCATTGTAAAAATCAGGATAAGATTTATTTATAACATCAGGATTATTAATTCTTAACCTATATCCTAGTAAAGCTAATGGGGAAAAACAAAGTGCGATTCGATGATCATTATGAGTATCTATATCAATTACATTTTTTGTAATACATAGCTTTTTAGGTTTCATAATTATTTTGTTATTATTTTCAACCTCTACAGAACATTGAAACTTAGATAACTCTAAACATAATGAATTAATTCTATCACTTTCTTTGTAGGGAAGTGTATCTAATCCTAAGGCATTTAATTTTATATTGAGGCCGAGACAAGCTATAAAAGCTGTTAATGCAAAATCAGGATTATTTATAAAATTCCATTCGAGCTTTTCAGGTAAAATAGAACTTTTTGACTTACTAAGAACAACTGAATTGTTAAAAAATTTAGAATTAACACCAAGAAATTTAAAAAAGGAAATTAAATTACTATCTGGCTGCATACTATTTTTATATAAAATAGAAATAGATACTGTATTTAAATTAGAAAATAAAAAAGCTAAATATAAATAAGATGCAGAAGTCCAATCTGACTCAATAAAACCATATGGCTTTGAGTATTTAGATTGCGGAACAATTATAGTGTTATTATTTTGTTCAATTTTTATACCACATTTTATCATCATTGTAAGCGTCATATTTATATATGACTGAGAAAGCATGCTTTTTTTTATATAAAATTTAACTCCACCTTTTAAATATGGCGAAATGAGTAATAGTGATGAAAAAAATTGACTAGTATACGCAAACTTGATGTTTATTTCTCCACCTTTAATTTCTGCAGAATTTATTAAAATCTTATTACGGTTTTTAATAATTTTTGCTCCTAAAGAATTTAAATAACTAATTAACATATTAATTGGTCTATTAAATAAATACTCATCACCCGTAATTATTACTGATTTTTTACTCAAAGCATAAAATGAGATTAAAAACCTCAATGATGTGCCTGAATTGATTACATTTTTAATTTCATCCTTTGAGTTGAGACAGTTCTTTAAAATATTTGTGTCATCGGATTTAGATAAATTTTGCTCGTTATTAATACTACTAATCAAATTATTAATAATCAATGATCGTTGACTTATACTTTTGGAGCCTGAAAGCTTAAAGTTAATATCACTATCAATAACTCGTGAAAAAATTAAAACTATACTGGACATAAATATCTATAATAATTTAAGGATGAAAAGATCAAATCATCAGACACTGAACAATTTACAACAGATTTGCCAATATCTTGAATTAATGTAAAATTATAGTTATTATCGACATTCTTTTTGTCTTTTTTAATGAATTCTAATAAAAGATTATTATCAATTAATTTTATGTCTCGATATTTAAAATATTTAAATATTACTTTCACAATACCATCTAAAATATTTGGTGAAAATGAAAAAATCTTATGGGATATATACGACTCACAAATTAAACCAATAAATAAAGCATGACCATGAGTGATATCTATATTTTTGACTAGAAAAATACTTTCTATAGCATGCGAAATCGAGTGTCCAAAATTTAATTTCCTTCTTTCATTATTGTCAAAATAATCTCTCTTCACAATATCAACTTTTATCCTTATGCATTTTGATATAATTGCAGGTAAATTAACTTTATTAATATTCTTCAACTGAATATTTTCCCACAATAGTTTATCATAAATTAATCCATATTTTAATATTTCAGCGTATGCAGATATTAATTCAAAATCAGAAAGTGAATTAGTAAAAGGAAAATGTATAAAAATTGCATTGGGAATACTAAAGAGGCCTATCTGATTCTTGTAATGATCAAAATTTACAGCTACTTTTCCACCTATTGCAGCATCTACCTGAGACATTAAAGTAGTAGGTATATTAATAAAATTAATTCCCCTCTTAATTATAGAAGCAACAAACCCCCCTAAATCAGAAACAACGCCACCACCTAAATTAATCATCAAACTTTTCCTATCGACGTTTTTACTTAACAATAAATTACATACCGACTTTACACTATTAATTGTTTTAGCAGATTCACCATTTTCTAACTCAAGAATATGAGCACTATTTAATACTGAAACATGTGTTAACAAAATTGGCAAACAATACTTCTTAGAATTTTTATCTAATAAAATAAATACCTTCGTAGGATTAATCTTCTTAATTACATCTAATAAGCATGATATAGATTTATTATTTATAATAATTGTACACTGATCAAGTTTAATTTTATTAATCATTTAATTATAAAGAATAAGGTGTTTTTAAAATAAAAAATACTAAATTAAATTTCGGATATGGTATTTAGCAATAAATATATAGATTACAAGACAAAATCAAAAAGAGAACTGTATGAAACTTTAATTCTTTTTGAATTATTATCTAGACCTTATCTCGTTTATTTTGGGAAATACATGCTCAAATTTGCTCTTCAAATTAAATTACCAATTTTAGGTATTATTAAAAAAACTATTTTTAAACACTTTTGTGGGGGGGAAGATATTATCGAGTCTAAAAAAAAAATCAAAGAGCTAGGTAAGAGTAATATAAAAACCATCCTTGATTATTCTGTAGAGGGTCAACAGAATTCTAAAAATCTTGAAAAAGTATATCATGAAATAATTAATAATCTTAATCTATCTAAAAACAATAATTTAATCCCGTTTTGTGTATTTAAAGTCACCGGAATAACACGATTCAAATTATTAAAAAAATTAAGCAAAAACACCCCGTTAAATGAGCTTGAAAATAAAGAATTGCAAACTCTTAAAAATAGACTCCATAAAATTTGTTCCAAAGCTCAAACCGTAAATAAACCTGTATTAATTGATGCAGAAGAAAGTTGGATTCAAAAAGCAATTGACGAACTAGTTGAGCAATTAATGATGCAATTCAATCAAAAAAGTGTACTTGTTTACAACACTCTTCAATTTTACAGATGGGATAGAATCAAATATATGAAAGAGCTACATAAAAGAGCTAAAAATCAAAATTTTAAAATAGGAATTAAGATTGTTAGAGGAGCATATATGGAAAAAGAAAGATTTAGATCCAACAAAAAAAAATACAAATCGCCTATTCATAAAAATAAGTTAGCTTGTGACAATGACTTTGATAATGCAAGTAAATACTGCCTGCAAAATATCAAGGACATATCAATATGTTTTGGCACTCATAATGAACAAAGCACGCAAAATATAATTGAATTAATGAAAGAATATAATATTGAAAACAATGATAACAGAATCTTCTTTTCACAACTATTAGGAATGAGTGATAACATTAGCTTTTACTTAGCTCACTTTAATTATAATGTGGCAAAATATGTACCGTACGGACCTGTTAAATATGTGATACCTTATCTTATTAGAAGAGCTGAAGAAAATTCATCTATTGGCAGTCAAACACATGATGAAATCAAAAGACTAAAGGAAGCAATTAACAATATCTAATTACAATTTTTACAAATAGAATCTTCAATAATCAAATTGACAACACTAATAGAGTCATGACAATTTATAATCTCAAAATTTATTAAATTATTCTCTAGAAAATAATTCTTACAAACTTTATTTCTAATTTGACTTTTTTTAAAATCCACTTTAGAATGACTAATATATTGACGTAATAATAATGAATCAATTTTATAGCAAACCATTTTACATTTTACATATTCAGAAATGTGAAGATTATTTTTAAGAATATGACTAACCACTCTAGCATTAGGTAGATAATTAAAACTAATTGGCTTTTCACGAAAGCTTAATGAAAACCAGAGAATAAATACACCTAATAATACTCCTGACACATAAAAAATTAATCTATAATAAAAACCCACAATTATAATGCTTGATATGGCAAGTTAAACCAGTCAGATATACCTTTATTAACTAACTGACCATTAATAATATAGGCTCCCTGACCAATATTTGGATTATTATAAATGATTTGATTAACTCCACCATGATCACCAATTTGTAGTAATAATGATGCAAAAATATTACTTAATGAAAAAGAGGCCGTTCTTGCTACTCTAGATGGAATATTTGGCACACAATAATGAATTACACCATGCTTAATAAAAGTAGGTGATTTATGTGATGTAACTTCAGATGTTTCTATACAACCTCCCCTATCAATACTTACATCAATAACTACTGATCCTGGTTTCATTAACTTAACCATATCTTCAGAAATTACGCAGGGTGTACGACCACTTTTTGTGCGAATAGCACCAATCACTACATCAGCACGTCTAACTGCTTTTTCCAATGCTTTTGGATTTATCATGTTAGTATCAACTCGAGTATTTAATTTATCTTGAATTCTTCTTAATTTATATAAAGAATTATCAAAAATCTTAACAGAAGCCCCTAAACCAATTGTAGATCTTGCAGCAAATTCACCGACAGTACCGGCACCTAAAATAACAATATCTGTAGTACTAACTCCAGCAACACCGCCCATTAATAGACCTTTACCATTATTTAAATTACTTAAACATTCTGCTGCAATTAAAACAGACGCATTACCTGCAATTTCACTCATGGAACGAACAACAGGGAAAATCCCATCTTCATCCTGAATATAATCATAAGCAATTGCTGTAATTTTTTTCTCCATTAATTGAATGAAAAAATCTGGTTTTTGAATTTTTAATTGCAATGCCGAAATTAAAGTTTGATTTTGTTTCATCAACTTAATTTCATCATTTGTAGGTGGGGATACCTTTAAAATAATATCAGCTTGATAAACTTCCTTAGCTGTATTCACAATCCTTGCTCCACAATCGCTATAATCTTTATCTGTAAAATTAATTATTTGACCGACTCCACTCTGAACAATAACACTATGATTATTAAGTGTTAGTAAATTAACTGCATCAGGTACCAAACCAATTCTCTTTTCTTGTAATAATACTTCTTTGGGTATACCAATAGTTAATTTTTTATTTTTAGATTTTAATTCAATCACTTCTTCTTGAGGAAGGGTAAAACCAGCTTCGGAGAATGATAAGAAATTATTTCCCATAATATGTTATTTTATATATAATAATTCGCGAGTATTATTTGTTGATGTTAATCTAATTTGATGATATTTAGAAGGCAATATGGATTTAACTAAATCGGGCCATTCAATAAAGCAATAAAAACCTGAATTAAAATAAGAATCTACTCCAAGCATTATAGCTTCTTTTAAAGTGTTCAATCTGTAAAAATCAAAATGAAAACATTTGTCACCATTTACAAGCCAGTACTCATTAACAATTGAAAACGTAGGACTTGAAACAGAATCGACAATTTTTAATTGATTACACATATGTTTAACTAATGTTGTTTTTCCAGCACCTAACTCACCTTCAATCACAAAGATACGATTATCTGACAAGGTTAACAATTCTAATGCAACAGACGATAACTTGTCTAAATTAGATATGTCATAACACCTTTGCATTATCGTTTAGGTTTTAAAGAGACAATGGGTATGATCATTTCCTCCATTGAGACACCACCATGTTGATATGTATTAATATAGTGATGTGCATAATGATTATAATTATTAGGGTAAACAAAGTATTTATTTGGTGCAGCAAAAATATATGAAGCGCTAACATTAGATTTAGGCAACATAACAGATTCAGGATCATCCACATGGAACACATCCTTCTTTTCAAATTTAATTTTTCTACCTGTTTTATAACGTAGATTACTAGATATACTTTTCTCTCCAACAACCTTACTAGGTTCCATCACATTCATTGTCCCATGATCAGATGTAATTATAATATTCACGTCATGATTAGAAAGCTTTTTTAACATTTCAAAAAGAGGAGAGTTTTTAAACCATGTCAAAGTTAAATCGCGATATGCTTTTTCATTATTAGCTAGTTCTTTAATCATTTTCATATCTGTTTTTGCATGTGATAAAATATCTACAAAGTTATATATAATAACATTTAACGATTTGGTAAGGAACTCATTTAGTCTATTAACCATTTTTTGACCATGCTCAAGGTTAAAAACTTTATTAAATGATATATTTTGAGAACATGATAATTGCTTTAATTGTTCCATTAATAGATCTTTTTCATATAAATTTTTTCCACCTTCATCATTATCATCTAACCACATATTAGGATATTTTTGTTTAATTTCAGCAGGCATTAAACCAGAAAAAATTGCATTTCGAGCATACTGAGTTGCAGTAGGTAAAATACTACAATATGTATCTTCATTAATGGAAAAATAAGAAGATAATAAAGGCTCTATTAACCTCCACTGATCTAATCTAAGATTATCTATAAGTAAAAAAAATGTACAAGTCTTATCTGTAGTTAAAGATGAAATATATTTTTTAAAAATATTATTTGACATAACTACATTATGCGAATTATTATCTTTAACAAATTCATGGTAATTATTTTTGATATATTTAAAAAAAGAATTATTTGCTTCTTTTTTTTGGTTCAATAAAATATCAAGCATATTGTTGTCATCTAATGAATCAAGTTGCAACTCCCAATAAATTATTTTTTTATAAATCTTCACCCAATCATCAAATGAATGAATACTACTAATCATATCACCAATAGATAAAAACTCTTTACGATAATCGGAATTAGTTTTATTAGTGACAAGTTCAGAAAATTTTAGATGCTTTTTAATTGACAAAAGTATTTGATGAGGGTTTACAGGCTTAATTAAGTAATCTGATATCTTAGAACCTATTGCATCTTCCATAATATGCTCTTGTTCACTTTTTGTAATCATAATGACAGGCGAATTAGTAATTTCCTTTAATTTAGAAAGCGTATCTAAACCACTTAATCCAGGCATATTTTCATCTAAAAAAATTAAATCATAGTGATTTTCAACAACCATCTGTATTGCATCATAGCCATTAGAAATTGTATTGACGGAAAAACCCTTATCTTTGAGAAATAATAAGTGTGATTTTAATGAATCTACTTCATCATCAATCCATAAAATAGTACAAGAATCCATATTTGTATGTTTTTGTTTTTTAAATTTATATTATAAAAATCAAATAAATGTCATATCCTAAAAATAAAATCATTAATGATCCAATTTATGGATTTATTAATATTCCTTTTGATTTAATTTGGCAGCTCATAGAACATCCATTTTTTCAAAGACTAAGAAGAATTTCGCAACTTGGTTTATCATCATTAGTTTACCCTGGAGCAAATCACAGCCGTTTTCATCATGCTATTGGTGCAATGCACCTCATGAATCAAGCTATAAATACATTAAAAACCAAAGGACATTCTATTACTAAACAAGAACATGAGGCAAGTTTAGTCGCTATATTATTACACGATATTGGTCATGGACCATTTTCTCATGCATTAGAAAAGTCTATAGTAAACAATTTGTCCCATGAAACAATTTCTTTACTATTCATGCAAAGACTAAACGAGATCTTTGATCAAAAATTATCAATGGCAATTGATATTTTTCAAAAAAAACATAAAAAAACATATCTAAATCAGTTAATATCAAGTCAACTTGATGTTGATAGACTAGACTACTTAAACAGAGATAGTTTTTATTCTGGTGTTAATGAAGGAATAATAAATTCTGATAGAATAATTAGTACATTAAATGTTTATAATCAAGAACTAGTTGTTGATTATAAAGGTTTATATTCAATTGAAAAATTTATTATAGCTAGAAAATTAATGTACTGGCAAGTTTACTTACATAAAACTGTATTATCTGCTGAATATACATTAATGCAAGTATTAAAAAGAGCAAAAGAATTAACACAAAATGGTTTTAACATTTATTCTACCCCTAATTTTAAAGTATTTCTTAATGAGAAGAATGCTATCAATCTAATTTTTTTTAATAAACATAAATTACTTGACAAGTTTGCATTAATTGATGACTCAGACCTTCTAACATGTCTAAAAAGCTGGACTCATTCCGAAGACCAAGTATTGAAAATCTTATCTAATTCAATTATTAATAGAAAGCTATTAAAAATTAAAACTTTTGAGAAAAAAAATATTAAAAAGGAGATTCGAAGACTACAAAGTATAGCTATGAAAAAATTTAAATTAACACTCAACGATACTAGCTATTTAATTTTTCCAATAAGCATTAATAATCAAACATATAATTTTGTAAATAATGAAATCAAATTTTTAAAAAAGAATAACGTTATTGTTAATCTATCGGAGATTAAAAATGAAATTAATATGAATTCTAAGAATTCCAGAATTACTAAACATTATATTTGTTATCCAAAAGAACTTTAGTTTTTTGAAAAAAATTAAATAAATAATGAAAATAACTGCATCAGAAATATGTAAAATTATCAAAGGAGAGCTTATTGGAGATCCTGAAATTATTATATCATCTTTTTCAAATATAGAAAGTTCAAAAAAAGGCGATGTTACATTCTTATCTGACATTAAATACAAAAAACACTTACAATCTAATAAAGCATCTTTAATAATTGTTCCAAAGATAGAAATCTCAACTGCTAATACTATTATAAAAACTGATAATCCTGCACAAAAATTTGCAGAAATCATAAATAAATTTTCACCAAAAAAACAATACTATGATAAAATTGCATCTTCTGCGATTATACACTCAAAATCTAAGATTGGTTCAAAAGTAATAATTGGAGATAATGTTATAATTATGGAAAATGTTTCTATAGAAGATCATTGTACTATTCATCCAAATACTATTATATATCCAAATTGTCATATTGGTAAAGACACAGAAATTGGTCCAAATGTTACTATATATGATAGTTCAGAAATTGGCGACCATTGTACAATTCATGCAGGTGCAATAATAGGTGCAGATGGATTTGGATTCATTCCAAATAAAAAAAATAGGTTTTCTAAAATGCCCCAAATTGGGCAAGTTATCATAAAAAATTTCGTAGAAATTGGAGCTAATACAACCATTGATAGAGGCTCACTTGACAATACTATCATACAAGATGGCGTTAAATTAGATAACCTTATACAGGTTGGTCATAATGTAACAATTGGATCCAACACTGTTATCGCAGCACAAACTGGTATTGCAGGGTCAACAAAAATTGGCAACAATTGTATGATTGGAGGTCAAGTTGCTATAGCTGATCATTTACAAATTGGCAAAAATGTGAAGATAGCAGGTAAATCAGGTGTTATAAAAAACATACCTGATGGAAAAACAATACAGGGACCACTTGCTTTTGATATAAAAGATTTTCAAAAAGCATATGTATGCTTTAAAAAATTGCCCAAAATAATTAATCAACTTAAAAAATAATATTGCAAAAAACAATAAAAAATAGTATCTCAATTTCAGGGGAAGGACTTCACACAGGACGATTTACTAATGTATGTTTTATGCCCGCTCACGAAAATACAGGAATTATATTTCAAAGAGTAGATCTAAAAGGTAAACCACAAATATCTGCATCAATTAAAAATATTCATAAAACAAAAAGACGAACTGTTTTAAAAGAAAATAATGCTACTATTGAAACTGTAGAACATTTGTTAGCAACATTATTTGCATTATCAATAACTAATTTGTTGATTAAAGTGGATGGCCCTGAGATTCCTATTTTAGACGGCAGTGCAAAATTAATAATTAAAAAAATTGAACAAGCAGGAATTATAGATCAAAATGTAAAAAGAAAAATTATTAAGCCAAGTAATTATTTTAAGATTGAGGATGGAGATTCTAAAATTGAATTTTTTCCACAAAACACACTTGAAATAAATGTCAAAATTGACTACAACTCAAAAATATTAAAACCTCAACAAGCAAGTTTAAGAAATTTAAAAGATTTTAAACTAGAAATAGCACCAGCAAGAACATTTTGTTTTTTACATGAAATATCGCAATTAGTAAATTTAAATCTAATTAAAGGTGGTAATATTGATAATGCAATTGTTTTTGTTGAACAAGATACATCTATAGACCAGTTAGGTGAATTTTCTAAACTATTGCCTCAAAAAACAAAGAAAATAAATCAAGGCATTTTAAATGAAAAAAAACTCCTTTATGAAAATGAACAAGCAAAACATAAATTACTAGACTTAATTGGTGACATGGCACTCGCAGGATATGAAATAAAAGGTAAGATAATTGCCAATAAACCTGGCCATAAAATTAATGTACTTTTTACACAAAAATTATTTTCTCAAATTCATA
Source organism: Flavobacteriales bacterium TMED191 (assembly GCA_002171975.2). Taxonomy (NCBI): domain Bacteria; kingdom Pseudomonadati; phylum Bacteroidota; class Flavobacteriia; order Flavobacteriales; species Flavobacteriales bacterium TMED191. Next base: position 41,442 of record NHIO02000042.1, on the reverse strand, counting down.
ACAATATGAATCAAAACAATATACGGCCATTAATGAAAATTAATGATATAAAAAAAATTCTTCCACATAGAGAGCCCTTTTTATTTATTGATGAAATCATAGAACTTTCAGACAATTCGGTTACTGGAATCAAATATGTTAAATCTAACGAATATTATTTTAAAGGACATTTTCCTGGTGCACCAGTTATGCCGGGAGTCTTACAAATTGAAGCTATGGCTCAAACTGGTGGTATTTTAGCATTGAATAGTGTAGAAGACCCCGAAAACTATCTTACATATTTTATGAAAATTGATAAAGTTAAATTTAAACAAAAAGTAGAACCAAATTGTATATTAATGTTTAAATTAAACCTATTATCTCCAATAAGGAGAGGAATTTGCCATATGGAAGCAAAAGCATATGTTAACGACCAAGTAGTTACAGAAGCGGAATTAATGGCAAAAATTGTAAAAGAAAAAGATGACTAAACTTACAGACATTAGTACAAAAGCAAAAATTGGAAAGAACCTTTCTATAGATTCTTTTTCTACTATACATGATAATGTAACTATTGGTGATAACTGTTGGATTGGATCTAATGTTACAATATTTCCAGGGGCACAAATAGGATCCAATGTTAAAATATTTCCAGGGGCAGTAATCTCAGCTATTCCACAAGACCTAAAATTTAAAGGGGAAAAAACAACTACTGTAATAGGAAATAATACTACTATAAGAGAATGTGTAACAATTAACAGAGGAACAAATTATAATAATTCTACTATAGTTGGTGATAACTGTTTTTTAATGGCTTATTCCCATGTTGCTCATGATTGCATAATCAAAAACAATGTCATTATTGCAAATGGGGTAGCGATTGCTGGTCATGTTGAAATTGATGAACATGCTATCATTGGTGGATTATCGGCAATTCAACAATTTAGTAAAATAGGAAAATTCAGTATGGTTTCAGGGGGTTCATTAGTCAGAAAAAATGTTCCTCCATATATTAAAGTAGCAAAAGAACCACTCAGATATATAGGTGTAAATAAAATTGGGTTAACTAGAAATAAATTTAACCAAGAATCTATTAAAATTATCAATAAATGTTATAGGGTGATTTTTCAAGAAGGAAATAATATTTCACAAGCAATTGAATTAATAGAAAAAAATAAAGAAAATTCAAAAGAGAAAGAAGAAATTGTTAAATTCATTAAAAATTCCAAAACCGGAATAGTTAAAGGCTTTTATTAATATGGCAACAACAGCAGATTTTAAAAACGGATTATGTATCAAACATAATGGAGATTTATGGAAAATTGAATCCTTTCAACATGTCAAACCTGGTAAGGGACCAGCATTTGTGAGAACAAAAATTAGGAACCTTAATACATCTAGAGTTCTTGAAAATACATTTACTGCTGGTGTAAAAATAGAAATAGTAAGAATCGAAAATAGATCCTATCAATTTCTTTATCAAGAAGGTGCTGAAACATTCCACTTTATGAATCAAAAAGACTTTGAGCAAATTGCAATTCAAAAAGATTTAATAAATGCTCCACAATACTTAAAAGAAGGAAGTACTGTTGAAATCATGTTTCATGCAGAACAAGAAAAACCACTTTCTTGTACACTACCATTAAATGTAAATTTAAAAATAGAATTTACTGAGCCTGGCGAAAAGGGGAATACAGCTACTAATGCTCTAAAACCTGCAACAACAGAAACAGGAGCAGAAGTAAGAGTCCCTCTATTTATTAATCAAGGAGATATTGTTAAAATCGACACAAACTCTGGAAATTATTTAGAAAGAGTTAAACAATAAGCTATTGTATAACTAAAAAATCTCTTGCAAATTTATTACCCTGATTTATTTCAAGTACATAGAATCCAGATGCAAGATTTGACTTAAAAATCTTATCAAAACTTTCATCAGTTGAATTATAATATATTAACCTTCCAGAAGGTTCAAAAATCTTAATTACAGTTTTGAAAAAATTAGAAGTTTCAAAAGAAATAATAGAATGGTCAGAAAAAGGATTTGGATAAATTGAGTAACTAAATAGGTCTTCTTCATCCAAACCTATACCATCACATGCATCACCAGTACCTCCAGGATTATCAAAATCTTCTTGAGCAGGATTTGCGTCCTCAGGGCAGTTATCAAACATATTGCAAACTCCATCACCGTCTAAATCTCCAATTATAAGTTGACCAAAAGAAGGATTATAACTTCCGTCATCTAAGAATTCTACCTCATCAATATAATCAGCACAATAACCTAAACAATCATATGCCCCCCCCAAAGAAATACTCGGGTAATTACCACAATCATTTAAATAACAATACTCACAAGAACCATCATCAATATCAGCCCAAAAATCATAATTACATGCAGCATATCCTGGATAAAGAGAGTTATATGGGTCTCCATTAATTTCTGATAAATATCCATTATCCGTACAACCCTCTTGACCTCCATCTCCTCCAGATGAATTGTTATCACAATTATTACCAATGCCATCTCCGTCAGAGTCAGTTTGCAAGGGATTAGAGAAAAGTGAATAATCAAAATCATCTATGCAATCTTGAATACCATCCGACCCTAAATCACCTGTTAAATTATTATAATTATCTTCAATAAGGTAGTTAGGAGAAGTTAAATTAGGAAAACAATTATCAAGGGAAGAAAAACTAATTTCTGGACAATCCTGGCTTATTAAATTATAATTTAAATCGTAGCAATGAACAGGTGCCCAATCACATGCTCCATCATCATCACAGTCATATAAGCATTGACCCTGACAATCTAAATAAGATTGACCGAAAATATCTTCCGGGTATTCACATGGATTTTGAAATTCTTCCATTGAAAATTGATTTACATTTGCAAATGGCATATAATTACATGCAGCTAAACCTGGTATTCTTGACCACTGATGATTCCCATCATCTAAACAACCATAATAAATACATAAACCATCATCTATTTCTGCCTCGGAGTCGTAGTTGTCAGCTGGAAACCCAGGATTAGGTGACCAATCCTGAAACCCATCATCCATACATCCTTCAGCTGGTGTACAAGCATCACAATCATTGTTAATATTATCTAGACAAGTTGCCGCATAACTTGAGTCATTGGCCTCTTGTTCACAAGGTTGCTGAGCAACTGCCCAAGAATATGATAAATTAGCAAAATATGCTTCAGATCCAGTTTGCCAATCCCAATATGCTTGGTTGTTTAAATTTAATGAATCAAAACTCCAGTATCCCTCAATTTTTCCTGAATTATTATTATTAATTAATTCATCTAGTATGTTCAAAGTATTATTATTTAATCCTAGTACACCATTAGGTGTGTCATCATCATCATTTAAGATATTATCATTATCAATATCATCATCATTATCATTGCAGTTAGAAACACATTGTAAACCTTGATACTCACCGTCACCATCAATATCATCATCTTCACTATTTATTATACCATCGCCATCAATATCATTGTATAATCTTGCTTTAATTTCATAATTAGATAAAGCTCTACTCCAAATTCGAACTTCGTCAATTTTACCAGGCCAAGAAGTACCAATTTGATTGTCATTACTAGCTCCAATCTTATTAAAAGAAGAATTATTTATTAAGTTAAAAATTGGTGCCGGAGAATATAAGCCAGTACTAGATTGTTGTACCATAAAACCATCAATATAGATTTTTGTAGAATTTGAGCAAAAAACAACAGTGACATGTTTTCTTGCAGTACAAGAATTATCTGCATACCAATCATATGTGTCCAGATTTAGAAGAGTACCTTCAGGAGGCACCATATAAATTGCATTGGTTGAATTTTGATCATAACAATCTCCTTCTGAACAATTTAATGGAAAATCTGCTCCTTCGTAATAAGCTTGTAAACCTTTAACTCCATTTCTCCATCTTATTACATATCGGGAATTATTTGAAGAGCCTAAATCTACTAAGTATGACCACTCAGATGATGATCCATTTTCTAATTGATCTGTGCTCATCCAAAAAGAAATAGTTACTCCCGTAGCATCTTCAAAACCTAAATCATCTAAATATAAACCATCATTCATATTTGAAAAATCAACACTTGAATAATAATTACAAGAACCATCATCCTCTGTTGCAGAATTGGAAAAATTATGCGCTAAATTATCTGTGCACCCTTCAACTTCATCTATATCTAAAACACCATCACCATCATCGTCAGGGTCGCAATCCTCAATTTCATATCCATCAATATTTCCTATTCCGTCATTATCAAAATCTAGTTGATCAGGATTAAAGAATTCAGAACAATTATCAATTACATCACACACATCATCACCATCGATGTCAATACATGTTCCATCACAAAAATATCCAATAGGTGCATATTCACATGCTTCTGGATTAGAAACATTCGCTTCAGAATTAAAATTACATGCCAGCTCATCAATACAATCAATAACTACTGGTATACATGAGCCATCATCAGTGTTAGCTAAAATATCAAAATTAAAAGCAGTATCATCGGTACATCCTAATACTACTGGATTTATACAAGAACCATCATCCTCAGTTGCAAACTGATCAAACTCTAAGTATGATGCATCTGTACAGCCATATATCTCCATTAAATCACAAACTCCATCACTATCCAAATCAACACAGGAACCATCACAATTAAAACCAAATACTGGATATTCACAGGAATATATAACATCAATGATTATTTCACTAGAAATTAATACTGAAATTTGATTGGTATTATATGAGTTGGGTAAAGAAACTGCATAATCAATTGCATCAGCAAGATTTGCTGAAAGAGTATAAAGACTAATTGAAGCATCATTAGTTCTTTTAACAAAAAAATAAATTGTCTCATCTGGTATAAAACCATCAATTTCTAAGGTGAGAGGATCATCGCCAAAAACATCAATTACAGTATTAACACCTTGATATGTTGTAAGTCCTGCGCAGTAATAGCCGCCATCATCTAACAAGACAAAAGCACCAATTTGATCATTAATTTCAAAATTATTTGGCAAATTACTAATGATTCCAATATTCATACTAAGACCTGTATTTACAGGCTCTTCGAAAATAGGAGGTTGAAAAGAAGGATTATAATTACACGAATTAACATCTGGGCATCCAGAATTTTGAGCATAAAAAGAAATATAAATCAAACTAAAAACAAGAGATAAAAAATTTTTCATACCAAATTAATTTTGAACTAATGTTAAAAGTAAGAAAAATTGTTATCAAAATTATTAGTAAAGTGCTTTTTTGTTGTAAGCTAAATCAATAGAAACAACTATTGCAATAACAGCCCATATAGCTACAGAGGCCTTATCAGTATCTAAAAAGTTATTAAAAAAACCATGAATAAAATAACTCATTAGTGAAGTGAATATTGCTAATAACCAACGTTGAATATCAGGATCATTAATTTTATTAAAGAGTACAATTGTTCTAACCAGTATAACTCCAATAAGAGATAAAAACAATATCAGACCAATTACACCTGATTCACTCAAAGCACTTAAGTATTCACTATGTGCATTACCAGCATCTCCATAATTAGAACTAATAATTGTTTTATCACGAGAAAACTGAAAAGGAGCATAATGGAATTGATATGTACCTGGGCCCCATCCAAAAAGAGGTTTTTCCTTAAACATTTCTATAGCACATTTCCAACGATTTATTCTTTCCATATTAGATGCGTCAGTTGATATATTAGAAAGAGAAGTAAAATGTTCAATTAAATTATCTGAACTATCTTGTCTGTTATTTGATAAATGACCCAAAATAGTACTTTGAAAAAAAAATATAAAAGAAAATAAAACTAAAACTAAAGAAGCTAATGATTTTATTGAAAGTTTCAATTTCACAAGAATCGCCATAAAAGAAGCACATAGTAAACTAATCCATGCTGCTCTTGAAAATGATAAAATTAATCCTACGAAAAATATAAACAATAATATAAAAAGAAAACTTTGAACTAGTTTATTTTTATTATTTGATAAAAAAACTGCAATTAATAGAGGAATAAAAAAAGCAATCATTGCGCCATATGAAGTATGGTCGTTAAAAAACGGAGACATCATGTAGTGTGCTGACTGCTTGTCAAAAAAATACAAGTAATGTTTGAAAGTAGTGTATAAAATTACTATACTAAATGGTATCACATAAAGAAGAGTGAATTTAGAAAAATTTTTTTTTTCTTTTAAAAAAAACAACCCCAAAAGGAAAATAGGCAATATATACCATAATCTAGTTATAAATAATTTAAATGAAGTTGCAGGGATTGATGACGTAATACATGTTATAAGCATCCAAATCAAATAAAGTACTAATACAACGACAGTAGGATTATTAAAAATCTTTTTATATAAACTAAAACGATATATTAAATGCAGCATTACTAATAACATCAAGCCTAATAGTAAAGGTTCCGTAGGAAATGCCATTTCAAGCCCATTAAAATCAATACCCATATCTTTTAAGGACATGGAGAATGGAGTAAAAAAAATGACCGAATAAAATAAGAATCTAATGTGCCAAATAGCTAAGTAAAATAAAATTAAAATAAAAGGAGAAATCCATAAAATATAGTTTTCAATTGACAGAAAATATGTTAAACACAATAAAAATATTGATGAAACAAAAAAAGTTATTTTTTTATTAATATTATGACTTAACATCCTTCGGAGCAGTTACAATGTCTAAGACAGCAATTGATATAATAAATAATGTGATAACTGAAATTAAAGAACAAAAAACTATTAACCATCTTACAGGACTAGCCTTTTTATCTGCTGGATAAGCTCTATTTATGATAAACTTATTTTCAAGACTGTAATAAGTATCAACTTCTACCCTCTCTGATTCAAACTCTATCAAAGATAATTCATTTTCAATATTACGACTTTTTCTAAGTAGCATATCATGTAAACCTGCGTATTTAGCTAATTGGTTAAGTTCTTTCTTAATCCTACTCGCTCCTGACAAATTATTAGTAGACAATGCAATAGCATATTGTTCCGTTAAACGTTCGACTTGAGGAGTAGTACCAATAACACCATTTGATCTACAATATTGTAAGGAGTCCTGAATTAAATTCCTTTTTGTGTAGAGCAAAGCCTTTCTTTTATCTAAAACCGCTAGTGCTTGAAGTGCCCTATTTTTACGAATATTATTAACTACAACATCAATTAGAATTAAAAATTCATTCGCAATATTTGCAGCTATTTCAGGATCTTTGTCAAATACTATAATTTCTATAGAATTAAACTTTGTTTTTTTAAAACTAATTAGATCTTGATACATTTTAAATATATTTGTAATTGGATAATCTGAATCCATGTCTATATCATAGTGTTGAAACAAATCAAAACGATGAATGATAGAATCTCTTATTGGGTCTGAATTAAGAATTTGCAATAAATGCTCAGCTTCTTCTTCTTCGCCAAATTCTAAAACATCTTTTCTGTAAGGATTATGTTCAACCAATAATGCTTGTGAAATAGAATTTGTTGTAGTTGGGTAAATTACTACAGATGATTTAAATTTAGGTTCGATATGATATAGAGAAACATATGCACTTAAAAAAAAAGTTAAGACTAAAACAATAAAAAAAGATTTAACATTTTTATTTAATAAAAAAAATAACCATAAGAAATTAAAATCTTGATCTTTCATAAAAAATATTTTACGCCAAATATAAGCATAACTTAAATTATCTCATTTTTTTATCCATTAATAAATTAAAATCTGAAAAACTTAACATTTTAGTGACAAATCCCCAGATTAAACAAACAAAAGAATAAGAAATAATAATTAGTAATGGAGAGTCAATGAAAAATTGACTATAATAACCAAAAATTAATACACCTAAAGAAAATATAAGAGTCCTAAATAAAGTTAAACGTAAATTCAAATTAAAAACATAACAACATAAAACAAATTGTGCACATCCAGTTAAAGATTGAGTAACTAAACTTGCAATTGCGGATCCCCAAGCCATATATTTAGGAATTAAAATAATATTTAATACAACATTAATAATAAGACCTAAAGAAGCAATAATATTTAATTGTAATAAATTGCCATTAGCGGTTAAAAGTGTCCCAAATATATATGTAGATGAAACAAACAAAAAACAAGTCATTAAAATTATAAATATGTCAGAGGATTCGCTTAAATACTGATTATATCTAAAACTCATTATTTCATAACTATAGATGTATGAAAAAATGCTTATTGAGCAGGCACAAAACATTAGCATTTTAAAAGAACATTTAATAATCTCAGTTATAGAATCATTCATTTTGAGCATTCTAGATAAAATAGGTAACAATAAAGCAGCGAATAAATATGCAATCATATTAGATGCTTCAAAAAACCGATAAGCTTGTGCATAAATACCAGCTTGAATAGATTGATCATCTAACATTCTTTCAAGCATAACACTATCAATACGATAATATATAGACATTAATAAAATTAGAACTGCATAAGGAAAACTTCTTTTAAGAATTACTAATGCAAACGGCAAACTCCATTTAATGTTAAATGTTTTTGTTTTATTAATTAAAAGAGCAGCACAAAAAATAAGTGTAATTATATAGGCAATAGTTTGTGTGTAAACAAACCATTCAATTTGAAATGGTCTTGAAGTAACTCCGCCCCAAAGTAATAACGAACAAATAATAATTAACAAAACTCTATCAAGTACTGACACAAAACTATCCTGAATAAATAAGTGTAACCCGGCTAAGTTTGAACGCATATATAATATGAAAGCTACCAATGCTTGATTAATTGATAAGATGAACAATAATTTTAGTTGCATCATATTATAGCCAATAAAAACCGCGATAAATAAAGTAAGCAACAGATATATAAATACTAAAATAAAACGAAGAGTAATAATTCCAGAAAAATGTTTTTCAACTAAATGATGATGTTGAGCTATATTTTTAACATTATAGTTCGTAATACCTAAGTCAAGGATAATATTTAATAAAAAAGAAAAATTAATTAACGCGAAATAATTACCATAAACACTTGCCCCTACTCTATTTATAACTTCAGCATCAACTCCAAGAATGTAAAATGGTTTAATTAATAAATTTAATAATACGACCAAAAGTAAATTCCAAACAAATTTTTGTTTCACAAGTTTATATATTTATGATAACTTTTTTAAGTTAACGCAAAATATCTAATTATCATATCTATAATTATTAATAATTAATTAAATTGAGAAAGTGAGAATAGCTGTAAATACAAGATTACTTATAAAAAATAAATTAGATGGTATTGGAAGATATAGTTTTGAAGTACTAAAAAGGATCGTTGAATCACATCCTGATATTGAATTTCATTTTATATTTGACCGTCCATACTCAACTGACTTTATATTTTCAAAGAACATTAAACCACATGTTCTGCGTCCCTCAACTAGACATCCTTTCTTATGGTATTTTTGGTTTGAGGTTCAACTACCTAGACTGATAAATAAAATAAAACCAAATATATTTTTCTCTCCTGATGGATTTATGTCAACAAAGTTGAAACATATTCCAACAATTATCACAATACATGATATTAATTTTGAACACAGACCAAAAGATTTAAATTGGCTTCATAGTATATATTATAGAAAATACTTTCGACAGTACGCAAAAGAATCAAAACATATTATAACTGTGTCAAAATTTTCAAAAAAAGATATCATAAAAAATTATCATGTTTCTTCTGATAAAATTACAGTAGCATATAATGGAGTAGGAAGTAATTTTATTCCTTTGGAAAGGACTAAGCAAAAGATAATAAAAAAGAAATACAGTGACAATAAGGATTTTTTTCTTTTTATTGGCAGCCTTCATAAAAGAAAAAATATCAAAAACCTTCTTTCGGCTTTTGATATATATCAATCAAAAAATGGTAAAAATAAATTATTAATAATCGGTAAAAAAAAATGGTGGGATAGACAAACTGAAAACATCTATCAAAATATGCGATTTAAAGAAAAAGTAATTTTTTTAGGACAAATTAATGACGAGTTAATGGTTGATATTTTAGGATCCTCAAAAGCCTTGTGTTTTGTTTCATTATTTGAAGGATTTGGACTTCCTATTATTGAAGCTATGAAATGTAATGTGCCTGTTATCACATCAAATACAAGTGCTATGCCTGAGATTGCTGGAAATGCAGCACTAATAGTCAACCCAAATGATGTAAATGAAATATCTGATGCAATGTCTCAAATTGATAATGATTCAAAGTTGTCTAAAAAATTAATTTTAAAAGGCCAAAAAAAAATTCATAAATTCAAATGGGATATTACAGCGAATGTCATATATCAGGTACTATTAAAATATGCAAACTAAAATCAAACAATATCAATCTAAAGAACTAATATGTGGATGTGATGAAGCAGGTCGGGGGGCACTTGCAGGTCCAGTTGTAGCAGCAGCTGTTATTTTACCAAATAATTTTAAAAATTTCGGAATCAATGATTCAAAAAAATTATCGCAGAAAAATAGAATAAAATTAAGTGCCATAATAAAAAAAGAAAGTTGTGCATGGAGTGTTGGAATAGTAGACAATTCTGAAATTGATAAAATCAACATCCTAAATGCTTCAATAAAAGCTATGCACTTGGCAGTAACGAGGATAATAAAAAAAATTAAAACACCAAAAAAAATAAAATTACTTGTTGATGGAAATAGATTTCATAAATACAAAAATATCAATCACATATGTGTAATCAAAGGTGATCAAAAGTATTTATCTATTGCAGCTGCATCAATAATAGCTAAAACATATCGTGATGAATTTATGTGTAAATTAGATGGACAATATCCGAACTATATGTGGAAAAAAAATAAAGGATACCCAACGAAATCACACAAAGCAGCCATCATAAATAATGGTTCTAACAAGTATCATAGAACTAGTTTTAAATTATTTAACCAACAATACTCTTTAGATTTATGAAATATAAAAAATTCTTTCTTATTATCTTTGTATTGATATTTTACTCATGTCATTTCAATAAACAAAACAACATAATAAACATTAAAAATGCAATTCCTGTAAACTCAGACGTGATTTTTAAAGTTCATAATTGGAAAAAAATTGAAACAAAAGTTGAATCATTTGAATGGTGGAAGGAACTTAAAAACACAAAGCAATTTAAAGAAAATATTAATCTATTAAAAAATTTAAATCATCAATATCAAATCTCCACACTTTTTAATAGTCGGGAAATTTATTTAAGCGCAATTTTAGACATCAACAAGCAAGCTGAAATAATATTAATAACATCTATTTCCGACATTGAACAAAACAGAAATACTAATTTAGTAAGAGTTTTAAAAAGTAACCAAAACAAATCATACCTTTATGAAGGAGTTGAGATTAACATTATTGAAATTGATACTGATGAGGAAACAAAAAAAGATATTTTTATATCGTCATATAATAATGTTTTTTTGCTCAGTTTTTCTAAAATAATAATTGAAGAAAGTATTAGGCAATTAATACACAATAATAATATTTTTCAACACAACTCAATATATAAACTTGATCAAAATCTGCCAAAATATAGTGATGTAAATATTTTAGTCAAAACACAATTTCTTGAAAAACTAATTGACGAAAAAAATATTCTCCTAAATTCTAATAGTTGGTCATGGTTTGATGTAGAATTAGAAAATAATCATATACTTCTTAATGGTGTTACTAATAGAGGAGATAATAAATACCTTGAAAATAGTAAATACAGTGATGCAAAAAGATCTAAAGTTCAAGATTTGATTCCTCGTCATATCGGTCGATTCTACAATTATCAAATTAAAAATAATTATGACTTAAATAATATTCTTTCCATTATTAATAAGAATACAACTATAAACAACTACCAACTATTACATAATAGTTGGCAAGCAGAAGAAATTTGTGTTGCCTATAATAAATCAGAACCTACAAAAAAAGATTACATAATAATTAAAGTAAATAAAATAAAAGAAAGTTTAGAGTTTTTAACATCTCATCATGAAGATAATTTCACCACAATTAAATATTTTGATTACAACATAAATAAAATAAACTCTGATGAATTAAGTACGGAAAATTGGCTTAAAAAATTAATTAATCCATGGTCAGAAAAATACTATATCAATTTTCAGAATTATATTATTATTTGCAACAACTCTAAAGAATTAAAGTCTATGATTAATAATATCATTGCAAAGCAAACAATTGGCCAAAGCAAAGCAATACAAATAATTGACAAAAAATTAGGCACAAAATCACATACATCCACTTATATTAATTTTAACAATCTAGAGAAAAATTGGAAGCAAATATTTAATTCTGTGGTAGTTAAAAATATTGCATCTCAAGATTACTTCTTTAATTCATTATTTTTTTTATATGACTACTCGAAAATCAGCAATCCTACTATATGGAATTTTAATTTAAAAAATGAAACAAATTATACCCCCCAAATAGTAACTAACCACTATACCCAAAAATTTGAAATTTTTACTCAAGATATAGAAAATAATATCTATTTGATTGATAGTAAAGGAAAACAAATATGGATTAAACAAATTGGCAATTCTATTATTGGTGAAATACATCAAATTGATATTTTTAACAATAACAAACTTCAATATCTTTTCAACACAAAAGATTCAATTTATGCAATTGACAGAAATGGCAATTATGTTAAACCATTTCCTATTAAAAGTAAGAATCCAATGTCTGTTCCATTAGCACTTTTTGATTATGATAATAATAAAAATTATAGAATACTCGTACCAATGCAAAATGAACTTGTAATGTATGATAAAAAAGGTAATGTCGTTTCTGGATGGGAATTTAATAGTAGCAAGTCAAATATTTCTACTTCACCTGAACATTTTCAAATATTTAATAAAGATTACATTGTCATCAATGAAGAAAATGGAAAAATTCACCTACTTAATAGAAAAGGTCAAAAAAGAACAGATGTCAAACAAAAAATTTATAAATCTAAACTACGACCAAGCCTAATCAAGGGAAATAGTATTAACGATAGTAAATTAATCATTAAAGAAAAAAATGGTAAAATGACATACCTGTATTTTAATGGACTTACAGATAGTTTAAAAATTCAAAATATGAAGGAAGGTGATTTCTATGAAAAAAATGAAAATTACACAATTGTCATTAATAATTCTAAAGTTGTATATGAATCAAAAGAAAATCAATTTGAATATAATTTTAAAAACTCAAAACTTAGTGCTCCTAAGATATTTTTTCAAAATGACTCATTGTTGCTTGCAATTCAAAATCAATCTGAAAACCTAATTTATTTATTAAATCAAAATGGAGATTTACAAACAAAGCCTTTTTATGGTACTACTGACTTTAATATAGTTAAGGTAAATTCCAATATTAACATGATAGTGGGAAGTTACGAAGGTGTATTATATAATTATAAAATTAATTAAATTTTATTTTTTTTCTTAGATTTAACTTTTGACCTACATAAGGTTCAGATCCTAAAGACATCCTATTCAATTTATATAGATTTTTTAATTTTATTCCATATAATTGTGAAATAGTATACATTGAATCACCTCTAATAACTACATGATAATTCTGGGCGCCCTTTTTTCTTTTAGGTTGTAAATAAATTTTCTCACCTGAACTTAAAATACGATCACTATTACACTCATTATATTTTAAAATCTCCCACAACCAGACGTCATATTTTTCAGCGATATCATTCAATGACTGACCATCTTGCACAACAACATATTTGATGAAATTTTGCTCAGATATATTTAAGGAAGGTTTAAAAGTATAATTGCCTTTTTTAAATTTGGTTTTTTTCTTTGGTTTTTTTGTGTCGTACTGGTCTAAGCTATAATTTTTTACTAATTCAATTAGTTTTTTAGAATATGTTTTACTAGTTGCATAGCCTGCCTGCTGCAATCCTTTTGCCCAACCTTTATAATCTGTTTTTCTTAGTTCAAATAAAAATGAATATCTTTTCCTTTCTGCTAAAAAAAGAGAATGATCTCTAAAGGACTCAATTGGGCTATTGTATTTTCTAAAACACTCTTGTTTTTCATCATCATCATGATATGTTTTTAAGCCATTCCATTTAACATGACATTTTATACCAAAGTGATTATTAGACTCAACTGCCAAGGCACTTGTTCCACTACCAGATTCTAAAATACCTTGTGCTAAAGTTATACTTGCAGGAATTTGATAAAGATGCATCTCTTGAATTGCGATATCTTTGAATTTTTTTATGTAATCTTTAGGGGTTTGAGAAGAACACAAGGCAAAAAAAGCAATCAATATATATAAGAATTTTATTTTCATTTAGATAAATTAAAACCATTAATTCCTTGTAAACCACCACTATGCAAAACAACAATGCGTGATTTTTTTTTAAAATAATCCTTTTGAATGAGATTAAAGAGATTAAAAAAAAGCTTGCCCATATAAATAAAATCTAATTGTATGCTATGGGCAAATTTAAATTGCCCAATAAATTTAATTAAATTACTATTAATCTTACTATAGCCTCCAAAATATTTATCTGGTAAAATTTTCCAATTATTATATGATGCGGGTGAACAATATTTTAAAATATTATTTTTTTGTTCTGTGACTTTGGGAAATGGCGCAAAACCAATAAATTGACACTTATTATTTAATGACTTAATAATGCCTGAAGAAGTACATCCTGTACCTACTGAACAACAAAAGTAATCAAAGTCAAAAGAAATCTCTTCAACAATTTCTTGACATCCTCTAACACCATAAATATTATTACCACCTTCAGGTATTAAATAAAAATCTCCATTTTTTTTTCTAAAATCATTTAATAATTGATTATGGTATTTTTGTTTACGATATGTCAATCTATCTAAGAAGATGAGTTTCATTTTGTTTTTTTTACAATCAGACAAGGTTGAATTTAAAATATTTGGCTCGTCACCTCTAACAACCCCCACTGAGTCAAATCCCATTTTATTACAAGCATAACTAAGGGCATGTAAATGGTTAGAATATGCACCCCCAAAACTCAAAATAGTACTTAATCCCTTGTTCGATGCTTCTTTGAAATTATACTTCAGTTTTCTCCACTTATTTCCTGAAATAATTTCATGAATTAAATCATCTCTTTTAATAAATAATTCTATTTCTTTTTCGTGTAAAAGATGACTATTTATTTTAGTGATAGTGCTGGGAATACTTAAATTCAATATATTTATTATTATATTAATAATTATTTTTATTAAAAAATAAACTATGTTATTTGAAAGACTAATTTACTCATTATTATTACTTTCTTTAGCTATAACTTTAAATAGTTGTTCAAAAGGAATATGTTATAATTGTGCAACTTACGACATGTTAACATTTAACGGGAATCTCCAAAATGTAAAAGACTCCGTATTTTGTTGTCAAAATGATGATACTTGGGAGGAAATTTCTTGGGGAAAACTCATCACCTCTGGTGAAGATTTAGATCAAAATGGTATTCCTGACAGTTATGTTGAAGCAAATGAGTTAAATGGAGCAAATCTATCTACAATTGATTTAAGTATTTACACAACTGGAGTTCGAATAGTAGAAAACACTGACCTTGATGGAGATGGAGTCCTAAATCAAAATGATTCTGATATTGATGGTGATTCAGTTCCTAACTATAATGACACTAGTCCATATGGCACATTTGATAATTATATTATTGAGTATATTGTTTGTACTGAGCTTTAGTAATAATTTGAAATGAAAAAACCAAAAGGTGTGGAAAATTTAACTACTGAAGACTATTATCTCAGTAAAGAAGGCTATATAGTCTTTACAGAAAAATATCACTTAAAAAGAGGTTATTGTTGTAAGTCTAATTGTATGCATTGTCCATATTCAATAAAAAATATATGAAAAAAAACATTTTTTTTAACACAATAAAAAGCGGTATTCCAAATAAACTACCCAAAAAACAAAAACTTAACAACAAGGTAAATCATGCACCTGCAAAACAGCACAATTTAAATTCGGCTGAGATAAAATTAGCATTACAAAATGCGCTAAGATATTTTCCTCAAACAAAACATCGAATACTAATCAAAGAATTTAAAAAAGAGTTAAATGATTTTGGAAAAATATATATGTATCGTTTTAAACCTAAATATAATATTATAGCTCGGGACATAAATAATTTTCCTCATAAATCAAAACAAGCTGCTGCAATTATGCTCATGATTTGTAATAATCTTGACAAAAAAATAGCTCAACACCCCGATGAACTAATTACATATGGTGGTAATGGTTCCGTTTTTCAAAACTGGGCTCAATATTTATTAACCATGCAATACCTATCTGAAATGACCGACGAACAAACATTAGTGTTGTATTCGGGGCATCCATTAGGCTTATTTCCCTCCCATCAAAATGCACCACGCGTTGTAGTAACAAATGGCATGATGATACCTAATTATTCGAATCCAAAAGATTATAATAAATATAATGCTTTAGGAGTTACGCAATATGGACAAATGACAGCAGGCTCCTTTATGTATATCGGACCTCAAGGCATTGTTCATGGTACCACAATTACTATTCTCAATGCTAGTCGTATGTTAAAAACTAAATCAACTAAAACAAAATTATTTCTTTCCTCTGGTTTAGGGGGTATGAGTGGAGCACAACCAAAAGCAGCTAAAATTGCAGGTTTAATAAGTCTAACTGTTGAAGTTAACAAGAAAGCTATTGAAAAAAGATTGGAACAAGGGTGGATTGATGAAATGATTCTTGACTTAGACAAATTAATTAAAAGAATCAGGCATGTTCAACAAGAAAGGCAAATTATTGCTATAGGATTTTTAGGTAACATTATAGATGTTTGGGAAAAACTATATAATGAGGAAATATTTATTGATATTGCTAGCGACCAAACCTCCTTACACAACCCTTTTCAGGGAGGATATTATCCTAATGGCATTTCTTTTGCTCAAGCTAATAAAATGATTAAAACAGATCCATCTAAATTTAAAAAACTTGTACAAAAGTCACTTATAAAACATGTGAATATCATCAATAAACATGTAAAAAGAGGCACATATTTCTTTGATTATGGAAATGCTTTTTTACTAGAAGCAAAACGGGCTGGTGCAAATATCATTAATTCTAAAGGCAACTTTATTTATCCATCCTATGTTCAAGATATTATGGGTCCATTGTGTTTTGATTACGGTTTTGGTCCATTCAGATGGATCTGCGCGTCTAACAAAATAACTGATTTAGAAAAAACAGATCTAATTGCAGAAAAAGTTTTAGAAAAATTAATAAAAGTCGCAGAAAAAGATATCCGTGTCCAAATGCAAGACAATATTGACTGGATAAAAGCTGCAAAAAAAAATCGACTAGTTGTTGGATCAAAAGCAAGAATTTTATACGCAAATAGTGATGGTCGAATTGCAATAGCCTTGGCATTTAATAAAGCTATAAAAAACGGCGAGATTGGACCAATTATCATAGGACGAGACCATCATGGTGTTTCAGGAACTGACTCACCATATAGAGAAACATCTAATATATATGATGGTTCTCAATATACATCTGATATGGCTATTCATAATGTAATTGGAGATAGTTTCAGAGGAGCATCATGGGTTTCTATTCATAATGGGGGTGGTGTTGGATGGGGAGAAGTAATTAATGGGGGTTTTGGCTTATTACTTGACGGAAGTAAACAAGCTGAAAAAAATTTAAAAAGCATGTTACATTGGGATGTAAATAACGGTATCGCAAGACGTTCCTGGGCCAGAAATGAAGGTGCAATTAAAGCAATTAAAACTGCTATGAAAAAAGAAAAACTCCTTAAAATTACACTGCCAAATATTGTAGCAGAAGACTTAATTAAAAAGATTTAAGCAGTTCCTTCAAAGCAACAATCATCTTGTTTATTCCAGACTCTTTATTTCCAGAAGCAACTGCAAAAAATGGCTGACCACCACCTTTTGCATTAATATGATGTCCAATATCATTGATGATATTAGAAGCATTAATTTTTTTTGACGCAACTAATTTTTTACTAATAGCAATATTTATAATAATTTTATTATTCCATTTTGTAATAATAGCTGCAAAGATGTTGTCAAACTTTTCAATTAGTTGAAAACAAATATTTTTCATAACACCAGGCTCAACTTCTAATTCAGAAACTAAAAGCTTGTAACCATAAAAATCAACTATTTCATCAAACATGCTTTGAGTTAATTCTGCCAAATTTGACTTTTTAACTTTTTCTGACAAATTATTTAACTCTTTGTTTTCATGAATTATTTTTTTTAGAGAATTAATTAAATTATCTGAGTTGTTGAATAACATCTTGATTTCTGAAAGAGTATTTAGCTGAGAATTAATAAAATTAATTGCCCCACTACTTGTAACTGCCTCAATTCTTCTAACTCCAGCAGCCACGGAAGACTCATTAGTAATTTTAAACAGTCCTATTTCGGCGGTATTATTTACATGAGTACCTCCACAAAGCTCTATTGAGTTTCCAAATTTAATAACCCGAACATTATTACCATATTTTTCCCCAAATAAAGCAATTGCACCCATATCTTTAGCCTTCTGAATTTCTAATCTTCTAAATTCATTTAAATCTAAACCAGAAATGACTAATTTATTTACTTTTTCTTCAATTTGGAATATTTGATCCGCACTTAACTTATCAAAGTGGGAAAAATCAAATCGTAAATAATCTGAATCAATATACGAACCCTTTTGCTCAACGTGATCGCCTAATAATTGTCTTAATTCATGGTGCAATAAATGCGTAGAAGAATGGTTTCGAGATATTAAACTTCTTTTTTCATAATCTGGAATTAGTGTATATTCGTTCTCTTTTAGGTTATTAGGAATGGAATCAACAATATGAATAATAATATTATTTTCTTTTTTTGTATCTGTTACAATTATTTCTTGCTTCTCAATATCTGTTTCACATGACTTAATCACTCCAGAGTCTCCAACTTGACCACCTCCCTCAGGATAAAATGGTGTTTTATCAAATACAATATGATATTTCTCTTGATCATTAAATATCACTTTTCTGTACTTAACAATTTTAGCAATATGAAGCTGACACTCATAACCTACAAACCCCACAATTGGAACTGAATGCACATCAACCCAATCCCCAAAATTTATTTCTGATGCAGATCTAGAACGAGATTTTTGTTTTTGCATTTCAGTATCAAATTCGGATTGATTAAATGACAAACCCTTTTCTTTTAATATTAAAGCAGTTAAGTCAGGAGGAAAACCATATGTATCATATAGTACAAAGGCATCTTTACCTGACATTATATTATTGTCATTTAATTTATTTATCGAAACTTTAATTAATTCTAAACCCTTACCTAAGGTATTTAAAAATAATTTTTCTTCTTGTTTGATAATAGTTTTAATTAGTGTCTTTTGATTAGATATTTCTGGAAAAAAATTATTGAATTGTTTAGCCAAAAAATCAACTAAATTATGTAAAAAGGGTGTTTTAAAACCTAAATAGTTATAACCATATCTTACAGCTCTTCTTAAAATTCTTCTTATTACATAACCCGCACCTGTGTTGCCAGGTAATTGTCCATCTGCAATGGAAAAAACAATTGCTCTGATATGATCTACAATTACACGAATTGCTATATCAGTATTTGTACGTTCCCCATATTTTACACTTGCAGTATTTGCAACATAATTTATTAAATCTTGAAAAAGATCTGTGTCATAAGTAGATTGTTTGTTTTGCATCACCATACATAATCTTTCAAAACCCATACCCGTATCTACATGTTTTTTAGGCAATAGTTCTAATTGTCCGTTTTTTTTCCTATTGAACTCAATAAAAACAATATTCCAAATTTCAATAACTTTAGGATGATCTTGATTTACAAGATCTCTAGCATTTATTCCTTTTTTTTCAGACTCATGTCTAAGATCAATATGTATCTCAGTAGAGGGACCACAAGGACCAACCTGTCCCATCTCCCAAAAATTATCTTCTTTATTTCCTGCAATAATTCTATCTTCGTTTAAAATACTTTTCCAATTTTTTTTTGTTTCAGTATCTGAGTCTAAATTCTGTTTTTCATCACCCTTGAAATATGTTACATATAATTGATCTGGAGGTATAGCCAATTCTTGTGTTAAAAAAGACCAGGCTAACCTTATAGCTTCATATTTAAAATAATCACCAAAAGACCAATTTCCCAACATTTCGAACATTGTGTGATGATATGTATCGTGCCCTACCTCTTCTAAGTCATTATGTTTGCCAGAAACACGTAGGCATTTTTGACTATTAACTACCTTAGACTCTTTAATAATTTGATTGCCTAAAAAAAAATCTTTAAACTGATTCATTCCAGCATTAACAAATAAAAGAGTGGGGTCATTTTTAAGCACTATAGGAGAAGATGGTTGAAATACATGATTTTTTGATTTAAAAAACTCTATAAATTTTTTCCTAACTTCTGAAGATTTCATGTTTAAACAAATTGAAGAACAAATTTAAACTTATTTAGTAATAAATTCATTAAAAATAATTCCATAAATTTACAAACTATTTATGTTTCAACTAAACTAATTTTTGATAATAAAAATGATTAATAAAAAATCAACATATTATTACGATGAAAAAAGCTTAAGCTTTAAAGAAATTAAATCACAAGAAATTTGGGGCTTTGCATCTTTTAAATATCTAATAAGTTCATTAGTTATTGCGTCTATTATTTCATTTCTGTTTGTTTCAATTGTTGATTCCCCAAAGGAAAAAAAACTTAAACGTGAAATTTCTAATTTAGAGCTGCAATATAAATCTATGCAGAAGCAACTAAATAATGCAGAATTAGTTCTAGATAATATTCAACAGCGTGATGACAATATTTATCGTATGATATTTGGTATTGAACCCATTGACAGTTCAATAAGAAAAGCTGGTTTTGGTGGAACAAATAGATATAAACAATTTGAAGGTTATAATTATTCAGACTTAGTCATTGAGACTAAAAAGAGTATTGATAAACTAAAAAAACAAATATTTATTCAATCTAAATCATTTGACGAAGTAATTGATTTAGCAAAAAATAAAGCAAAGATGCTAGCAAGTATTCCTGCTATTCAACCAGTATCAAATGAAAATCTAAAAAGAATGGCTTCTGGATATGGACTAAGAATAGACCCTATATATAAAACAAAGAAATTCCACTATGGCATGGACTTTTCTGCACCAATAGGAACACCAATATATGCTACTGGCGACGGTACTATTGAAAAAATAAAAAGATCAAGAAGTAAAAAAGATTATGGGAATTACATATTAATTAATCATGGTTATGATTACCAAAGTTTCTATGCTCACCTAGACAAAGTATTGGTAAGTAAAGGTCAAAAAGTTAAAAGAGGGGACTTAATTGGACATGTTGGCAATACAGGTAAATCGACTGCTCCTCATCTGCATTATGAAATACGCTATAAAAAACAAAAAATAAATCCTGTAAATTTTTATCATAGTGACTTGAGTCCAGAAGAATACGAACAAATGTTAAATATTGCATCTCAAGAAAATCAATCTTTTGACTAAATGAATTTAGAAGAGCGAAAATTATATTACTCAATAGGTGAAGTAGCCAAAAAGCTAAATGTAAACAACTCACTAATTAGGTTTTGGGAGAAAGAATTTGATATTATAAAACCAAAAAAAAATTCAAGAGGAAATCGAATTTTTACCAAAAATGATTTAGATAATATTTTTCTAATTCACCATTTATTGAAAGAAAAAAAATTTACAATTGCAGGCGCAAAAAAGAAAATTCGTGAAAATAAACATGGAATTAAAAAAAATTATGAAATAATTCAAAATTTAAAAAAAATAAGACATCAATTAGTTGATATTAGAGAAGAATTAAAATAAAAATTATGTATATAACAAGAAGAGAGCGGTTTTCTGCATCTCATAGACTATTTAACCAAAATTTATCTCAAGAAGAAAATCAAAATTTATTTGGAAAATGTTACAATTTACATGGTCATAATTATGAAATTTTTGTAACTGTATCGGGATCAATAAAACCACACTCAGGATTTATAGTTGACTTAAAGGATTTAAAAAAAATAATCAGAGAAAAAGTCATAAATAAAGTTGATCATGCCTACATTAATGAAGTAGATTTTATGCAAAATCAAATTACAACTACAGAAAATTTATGCATACAAATTTGGAAAGAACTAACGCATCCAATTGAATTACTAGGTGCAAAACTTTACAAAATAAAAATTAGTGAAACTGAAAATAATTTTTTTGAATACTATGGTCAAAACTAATGAATATAAAAAATGAATACTAGAGATAGAACATACGACTCAAATTACAAGCCAACTAAAAAAGAAATAAATAGTTTTCCCGATATTCAAAATGGGCCAGAGTCTCTAATTCGTGGATCCGCAGTAGAGATTCAACAAGTTGGAACTCACAATTTTAAATTGCCACTGAAGTACAAAAAAAGAAATGGTGATGTTATTGAACTTGAAACAAAAATCACAGGGACAGTTTCTCTAGAAGCGCATAAAAAAGGTATTAATATGTCACGAATTATAAGATCTTTTTATGATTTTAAAGATGATTTTATCTTTGAAAAGATTGAAGATATTTTATTAAAATATAAAAATGATTTAGACTCATTTAATGCGAAAATTGGGTTAAACTTTTCATATCCAATCATGATACCCTCTCTTAGGTCAAATAATCAAGGATATCAATACTATAATGTTTCTTTAGAAGGTAGTATGACTAATAATGGTATTTTTAAAAAAATTCTTCACTTTGATTTTGTATACTCCTCTGCCTGTCCGTGCTCCTATGAATTAGCTGAATACGCCAGAATGCAGAGAAATAAAGCAACCGTAACTCACTCTCAAAGGTCAGTTGCTAGAATTTCAATAGAATTTGACCAAATAATTTGGATTGAAGACTTACATCAAATTTGCACAAATGCTCTTCACACGGAAACACAAGTAATAGTAAAACGAGAAGATGAAATGGCATTTGCTGAACTCAATGGCGCTTATCTTAAATTTGTTGAGGACGCAGCCAGACTTTTATATGAACAATTAATTAAGGACAAAAGAGTAAAAGATTTTAGAGTAATTTGCTCCCACCAAGAGTCTCTACATTCTCATGATGCAATCTCTGTTATTTTAGCTCCAAAGAGTAAGTTCAGTAGTGAAATTTCACATGAATTCTGGTCTAGTTTAATTCATAAATCATAAAAATTAAGGAAGAAATTAACTATCAAAAATTAAATTAATAATGAACGCATATATATTTCCAGGTCAAGGATCTCAATTTCCAGGAATGGGAAAAGACTTATATGAATCTAATAAAAATGCTAGGCACTTATTTCAAAAAGCAAACAAAATTGTAAATTTTGATATTTGCAAATTAATGTTTGAAGGAACTGAAAATGATTTAAAACAAACTAATGTCACTCAACCTGCAATATTTATTCATTCTACAATTTTAGCTAATTGCCTTGACAGTTTCAAGCCAGAAATGGTTGCGGGTCACTCTTTAGGTGAATTTTCTGCACTTGTGGCAGCACGATCAATTTCTTTCGAAGATGGATTAAATCTTGTTATGCTACGTGCAAACGCAATGCAAATTGCTTGTCAACAAGAAGATTCTACTATGGCTGCTATTATTGGACTAGAATCTGAGACAATTCATGAGGTCTGTCATGATCAAAGTGGTGTTGTTGTCATAGCAAATTATAATTCTCCAAGTCAAATTGTTATTTCTGGAGAAACTAAAGCAGTCGAAAGTTCGTGTGAAAAACTAACAAAACTAGGAGCTAAAAGAGCTATTATATTATCTGTAGGAGGTGCCTTTCACTCTCCAATTATGAATTCAGCTAAAGATTCGTTACAATCAGCAATCAATAATACTTGTTTTGAAAAACCAATTTGTCCTATTTATCAAAATGTTTGTGCAAGAGCTACATCCGATAAGAAAGATTTAAAGATGAACTTAATAGAACAACTAACAAAACCTGTAAAATGGTACCAAACAATTGAAAATATGATAAGTGATGGAGCTAGTCAATTTTATGAAGTTGGTCCAGGGAATGTGCTTTTAGGATTAAACAGAAGAATTAATAGAGCAATACCATCACTAAAGGTTACCATTAACAATTAGCTAAATACCACTCAACTGTATATAATAAAGATTTTTTAAAATCAAACCTTGGTGTCCATGACAACTGATCTTGAAGTTTTGAAAAATTAATTGCATAACGCATATCATGACCCAACCTATCAGAAACAAAAGAAATTAACTCTTTAGGGCTCGGATGTATTTTTTTCTCAAAACATATATCG
The DNA here is from genome assembly GCA_002171975.2 of Flavobacteriales bacterium TMED191. Classification (NCBI taxonomy): domain Bacteria; kingdom Pseudomonadati; phylum Bacteroidota; class Flavobacteriia; order Flavobacteriales; species Flavobacteriales bacterium TMED191. The sequence goes on along the minus strand of NHIO02000042.1, from coordinate 16,977 downwards.
CATATATGATGAACTAAATCCAAGTTGGTAATTTCATTATTTGCCCCTATGTTATATGTTTCTCCACTTGGACCATTATGAAATATAATATCAATTGCCTCAACATGATCCTGAACATACAACCAATCTCTTATATTATTACCTGTACCGTAAATTGGAATGCTTTTATTATTCAAAATTGACATTAGTATTGTAGGAATAAACTTTTCTTTGTGTTGATGAGGACCGTAATTATTAGAGCAATTTGTGATAACTGAATCAATCTCATAAGTTCTATGATACGCTCTAATAAAATGATCAGATGATGCTTTTGACGCTGCATATGGTGAATTGGGTGCATATGGGAAACTTTCATCAAAAGGCACGTCATTTACATTTAAATCACCATAAACTTCATCAGTAGAAACATGATGAAATCTACCTAAAGAGACTTGCTTAAAAGCATCTAATAAGTTTATGGTTCCTAAAATATTTGTTTCAGCAAAAACTAAGGGATTAACAATAGAATTATCTACATGAGATTCTGCAGCTAAATGAATTACATCAGATATTTGATTATTAATAAAAAAATCTATTAAATCATTTCGATTTCTTATATCTATTTGATGAAAAAAATAATTAGGATGCGAGACTAAATCCTTAGTAAAGTCTTTATTAGCAGCATATGTTAAACTATCAAGTCCATGAATTATATAATTTGGATATTTACAAACAAAATGTTTTATCAGATGAGAGCCAATAAAGCCAGATTCTCCTGTTATTAATATTTTTTTTAATTTATTCATTATTATTAATAATAAATATATTACTAAATATAAATTAAAATACATTGATACGAACTTTTTAATTAATTTTGATTTATGTATCGACACCTGATTTTCACTATTTTATTTACCAGTATAATTTTTTGTCAAGAAAATAATGACAAAATAAAAAATGAAAATCTGATATTTTTCTCCTTAAATCATTCTATTCAATTTCCTAGAGGTGATCTTGCAAAAAGATTTGGTAGCAATTCTGATGTAAGTGGAACTTTCATGTACAAAACACAAAAAAACATAATATTTAATGTAGAATCTGGATTCTTATTTGGCAATAATGTAAAGAATAATGCTTTATTTAATGCTATTGATGGAGATAATGGATCTTTGATTAGTCAAAATGGTGAAATTCCAACAATTAGATTGTTTCAAAGAGGAGGTCACATAGATTTTAATATTGGCAAGTATATTAAACTAAAAAAGAAAAACAGTGATTCAGGTATTCTCATTTCAGTTGGTATGGGCTATCTATACCATAAAATATTTATTGAAACATTAACAGTACAACTTCCACAGTTAAGTGAAGAATTATTAAAGGGATATGACAGATTATCAGCAGGTATTGCAACTAAACAGTTTATTGGATATCTACATTTTAGCAAAAAAAATAATATCAGATATTTAATAGGTCTAGAATCAATACAAGGTTTTACTCAGAGTTTAAGAGGCTATAATTACAATACTCAAAGTATCGACAACTTGAAAAGAAAAGATTATTTATTTGGTCTAAAAACTGGCTTTATAATTCCAATTAATCAAAGAAAAGTAGAAAGATACTATATTTATTAATTTGAATTAAGATGTATAATACTTTTGTAAAAAGCATTTATTTTTTATCAAAAATACCCTGGGTTTTTCCGCTCAGGTTCAAACTTTGGTTCAAAGAACAAAATAAAATATTTACAAATATTAAAAAAAATCAACACAAAACCATCTGGATACATTGTTCTTCTCTAGGGGAATATGAGTTTATCAAATCCTTAATTCCTGAACTAAAAAAAATTAACTCAAAAATACATTTGACCTTTTTTTCTTCATCAGGCTACGATAACTTTAATGATTTTAATTTAGTTGAAAGTATGTCATATTTACCTTTTGATATAAAATCAAAGATGAGTTCTTTTATTAACCATATAAACCCATCATTAGTACTCATTTCTCAAAATGATGTTTGGCCTAACATGATTAAAGTACTTAGAAACAAAAAAATCCCAATAATTTTAATTGGATGCAAATTACATCCTTTAAAAGTAAATAATTGGATAAGACAAATCTATTATAAAAAATATTATAAATTAATTACATCTATATTTTGTTTAGATAAGTTTACGATGAATAAATTAAATAATCTAAATATTAATAACACCTTACTAATTAACAATATAAGAATCAATCAAATTGTAAAGGATTCATGTCAAAAATTTGATGATGAAAAAATTACTAATTTCATTAAAAATGATAAAGTTATAATATATGGAAGTACAGAAGAAGATGACTACCCTGTAATAATTAATTTCATTAAAGAAAACAAAGATCTAAAACACATCATAATTCCTCACGAAATCAACGATTTTACTATTAAAAAATTAATGCAACTTTTTTTACCCTCAATGAGTCTTTATTCGAAAATAAATAGAAAAAAAACTAATCCTAATATTCTAGTAGTCGATACTTTTGGTATTCTTAAACATCTATATAAATATACTAACATATCATATGTAGGCGGAGGATTTAATAAAGGGATTCATAATATACTAGAACCAGCAATACATGGTAACACTATATTATTTGGACCCAAACATATACAATTTAAAGAAGCTAATTACTTTATAAAACATAAAATAGCTGTAAGCATAAAAAATTCATCTGAATTTAATAAGTTCTTAAAACTCCATCTTAATAGTAAGCAAAATAGTAAGCAAACAAAAAAATATCGACGAAAGGTGGTATCTAATTATATTATAAAAAATCAACAAAATCCTATTGAAATTATAACTAAAATAAAAGCTGTGATAAATAAATCAATTCCTGATTTCAGAATGATTGTTCTTTTTTGTATCTTTATTTAAGATAACATATATAATTTTATAACAGATGGCAAGAGTTTTATTTTTTTCAATTTTTATAGTTTATTTCAACAATATATACGCTCAAACAGACATTGTTGGCGGAGTGGATGCTAATATCCAGGAATATCCATACCAAGTGGCTCTAGGTGGAGCTGGCTGGGGTGGTGGTTTTAGTGCATACTGCGGTGCATCAATAATTAATGAATACTGGATTCTTACTGCAGCACATTGTGTTCAAGGCGAGTCAGCTAACAGTACATCTATTAGGTGCGGAAGTGATTCATATTACGCACAAGGAGGAACAGTGTACGATGCTGCTGAAATAATTTCACATCCAAATTATAACTCTAACAGCATGAATAACGATATTGCTCTTATTCGTTTAGAAAATCCTATAACATTCAATAATAATACTCAACCTGTTGTACTAATGTGTGACCAACAAGTTGCATTGGGAGTTGAAGACCCTGGACAAATGTCGTGGATTTCGGGATGGGGAAATACTGAAGGAACTACAAACTCATCACAATTACAAGTTGTGGATGTTCCAATTACAACACAATCTAATTACGGTGGAAATCAAATTGATGCAGATATGATAATGGCTGGATATCCTGATGGAGGCTATGATTCATGCCAAGGCGATAGTGGAGGTCCAATGGTCGTATTAGCTGCGGATGGCGAAACATTTCTACAATCTGGAGTAGTAAGCTGGGGATATGGTTGTGCTGAGGCTGGGTATCCTGGAGTATATGCTCGAGTTTCGTATTTTATTGATTGGATATGTGAAAATACTGACGGTGCAGTATGTCCTAATCAAAGTGCATTTTGCGACTCTGATGCTGTATTTGGATGTACAGATACAACTGCTATAAATTTTAACTCAAATGCAACTGTAAATGATGGATCCTGCGAGTATCAATGTGATAATAATGTTGAATTATCATTACAACTAGATTGTTATGGTGAAGAGATAAGCTGGGAAATAACAAATGAAAATGGAACAACTGTAGCTTCAGTAAGTGCAGGCACATATCCAGGTGGAAGCTCATCTGCATCAATGGAAGAAGGAGGTAGCCTTCAAGAAGAAGAAATATGCTTAAGTGCAGGATGCTATACGTTTACAATAACAGATAGTTATGGAGATGGACTCGCTGGATCACAATGGTCATGTACAGTAGATGGAGCTCCATTTTCAATGATCGATCAAGATGGAGGTATTCTCTTTCAAGAAAATGATGCATTATTTGGTGGATGTGAATCGCTTGGAGATGAATCACTATATGACGGAACACCATGTTCTGAGTCTTATAACTTCTGTGTAAGTATTGGAGACCCAGTCTATGGATGTACAGACGCTGAAGCAGATAATTATAATCCAGATGCTAATACAAGTGATGATTCTTGTGAATATCTTGGATGCACCGATGAAAACTATATAGAATTTGATGCAAACGCAAATGTTGATGATGGTTCATGTATTAACCTGATAGTTGAAGGATGTACAGATACAAATGCGGACAATTATAATCCAAATGCTAATACTGACGATGGTTCGTGTACTTATGCATACGAATGGGCTCCATGTAGCAACCAAATATGGTTTGAAGGTTTTGAAAATTACAGTACTGGAAATATAGACACGCAAACATCTGAATGGTTTGGATGGGATAACACAAACTCTGGTGCAGATATAAGTAGTCCTGGATTTTATTCTGGATCACAATCCATTCTTATTGAACAAGATGACGATGTGATACATGAATTTGGAGAGTTAAACAGTGGTTCTGGTGAACTAATATTTTATATAAATATACCTTCTAATAATAATGCTGGGGGGTATTTTAACATTCTTCATGACTATAACGCCGCTGAATCAAATTGGGCTTTTGAAGTATTCTTTGCATCTAATGAATCGGGTGAAGCTTCGTATGTCTCAGCGGATACTGATGTTCAATTTGACACACAATACGATAAGTGGGTAGAAATTAGACATGTTATAAATCTTGATACTGATAACATAGATTTTTACTACGATGGAAATCTAATCCACTCTTGGACCTTTAGTGATGGTTCATCTGAATCTTCAAATATATTAGGAGCATTAAACCTTTATGGCGCATGTGCAGGTAATGGTTGCGTTGCAACTATGCAAATAGATAATATTGAACTATGTGGAAACTTTAGTAATAATAATTTTGACCTTAGTGAAAATATTGCACCAAATTGGTTAGTACATCCAAATCCAAATAATGGAAATTTCGAGATTCTAATAAATAAAAATTTCAATAATATACATTTTGAATGCCATAATATATTAGGTGAAAAAATTTATGATAAAAAACTTGAAAATTACATCATGAATGACAAGCATGGTATATCACTAAATCAACCTCCTGGCACATATATTCTAAGTATTAGTGCTGATGAATACAAAGATGAAAAGATTATTATAATAAAATAATTTTAGACAAAAAATGATAGAGGGAGTATAGTGATACTCCCTCCTACTTATAAATTAGTGCATTCTATCTCCCCTTAATTTTATTCTCTCAAAAATCTCTAATTCAAAACTTAAATACTCATCCCATCTATTGCTGACATATGAATTTGGCTTATATAACTTAGCTAAATCCATAAATAGTCTATAATGTCCCGCTTCTGATATCATGAAGCTATGGTAAAATTTTTTCAAATAATCATCTTTTAGTTCTAAAGAAAGTAATCGGAAACGCTCACAACTCCTAGCTTCAATTAAAGCATTAGTTAATAATTTTTCAACAAGTACCTCTTCCCTATTGCCTTGTTTTTTTTGATATTTTAATAAAGCATTTACATATTCATCTTTTCGAGGGTATCCTAGTTGTAATCCTCTGTTATAAATTTCTTTTACAACCATAGAAAAATGACTCCACTCTTCAGCCACAATTGGAGTCAAAGCCTCCACTATAGGTTTTAAATCAGGATAAACAATTATTAAAGAAATACAAGAATTAGCTGCCTTTTGCTCACAATAGGCATGATCAGTTAGTATTTCACCTATATTTTTTTCTGCCAAATTTACCCATCTTGGATCAGTGGCCATTTTTAGATTTAACATGATTAAAATATTTATAATTTAAAGTAACTATATTTGTGATTAAACTACGTATATAATTGAAAAAATCACTAAATAATTAAAAACAACAGTTTTAATGATAAGGATTATATTAAAAAATAAATTACTAATTGGACTATATTCAATATTAATTCTATTTATAATTCAAGGGTGCCAAGAAACTATATATGGATGTACATATGAAGCTGCATGTAATTATAATCCAGACGCAACAATTGATGATGCTTCGTGTGACTACGCAATATGTTTTGGTTGTACAAATTTATGGGCATGTAATTATAATCCTGATGCAACCATTGATGATGCTTCATGTGAATTTGCGTTTGAGAATTTAGAACTATGGGAATTAGCATGGTGGGATTGTGATGGCAACTTCATAGACCATAGAGCACAATATATTGGTCAATGGGAATTTCACGTAGAACGTTATACTTCATATAACAGTGGTGAACCTGAATATGATTATTATCAATTCTATGTCGATAGTATTAAAAATGCAGATATGGAAGGTCTTGGTGGACTGACTAATAAAATAGAAGTTCCTTATAACTGGAGTAATGATTCATGGACTTTTTATATTAATGAATTCGGCGAGTTACAACCGGAAGAATGGGGTATGACAAATTATGATAATACTGCACTATTTAGCTTTTTTAGTGTTGAAAATAATTTTAATAACTTTTTAGAAATGGATATATCAAACTATTATGAAAGTCCAATAATAACAAATGATAGTTTATTATACATGAATATATCTCAAAGTTTCTACTCATGGTTGCCAGGGCAAAATAATTACCACACATATCAAGTATATGCTAAAAAGTTAAACTAAAAAAATGAAAAAAATAATCTTAATTTTAGGTGTATTAATTGGATGTGAAAATATTGAGGTGGGATGTATTTATCCTGATGCATGTAACTATAATATGAACGCAGAACAAGATGATGGGAGCTGCGAATATGAAAGCTGTGTAGATTGTATGGACGAAAATGCATGTAACTATAATGCTGAAGCTTTAATCGAAGACAATACCACCTGTATTTATCCTGAACCTTGGTTTGATTGCGAAGGAGAGAGTATTTTAAATCAATATGTTGGCGACTGGTTATTTACTCGTACTTCAGGTTATTCTAATCCCTATGAATCTGGATCTAATGAAACAACTTACATAGGCATTATTAGTCCAGGTACTAATTTTAATAAACTTTTTATTAGTACAGGTCAATATACGAACGGCGAATTCTTAATGGAAGAGTTCTTGGTAAGTGAAACAGGAGAAATTGAAGACTTTCAAAATGTATATTATTATAATTTTGATGGATATTTTACCGGTGACTCCCTAGTTTATTTAACTGGTGCAAATGGTTCTCCATTTCAGTCATCATCGTTTACCTGCTATGGACAAAAAATAAACTAAATCATGAAAAAAATTTTAAAAATTATTATCATTTTTTTAATAATTGTACCTGTATTTTTTTTCTCAATAATACTTTTTGATGATGGGGTCATTGAATACGAGGAAACAATAACTATTGAAGCACCTACACAAACTATAGATTCTTTTATTGGAAATATATATAATATGAAACAATATATGACTGGTGACTTTGATATTGTTTTAATCAAAGGAGAGCATCAAAAATCAAATGCAATATATAATATCATATGGAAAATAGATACAGATTCCATGACCATGCAAGCTACATTATTAAATAATAATCTACCCGACAGCATCTCATACTTATACGAGACAAAGGGTTTAAAAAACACGATGACACAAAAACACAATCTAACATCTAATAATCATACGCAAATTATTAATAAACAAAAATTTGAATTCTATGGAGTAATGAAAATATTAAAATTTCTTAATATAAAGGGTTTTAAAAAAAGTGATTTTCAAAATCAAAGTAAAATTTATCTAAATGAATTTAAATTATTTATTGAAAATGAAGCAATACCTAACAAAATTATTAAATCCTAAATAACTAATATGAAGAAATTTATACTCATTATTTTCTGCTTGCCCTTATTCACTTTTTCACAATCTAATCAAATATATATTGATGGTTATTTTGAGGATTGGGTCAATATAAATAACTATACAGATTCCAATGACGACATTCAATCTGGTGCTGACTTCATCAATGTCTCTGTAACAAATGACAATAAATACTTATATGTTAAATTTGAAACTGCTGAAGAAATTGATTTATCTGATGGAAACTATGACATAGAACTATTAATTGACACTGATAATAATAATAAAACTGGGTGGAGCCCTGGATTTAATGATAATATTGGAGCTGAATTAGGTATTATGTTTAACCAAAGATTTTTCTGGTATAATATACCTGAAAAAGATTTACAATTATCACTTTATGATATGGATATTTACCCTGCTCCGACCGTAACTTCTAATAAATTTGAAATTGCTATCGCATTAGATTCCAAGTACAATAAACAAATTTTATTACCTAATTCTGAAATCCGAATTCAATTAACAGACTGGATCTCCAATGACCATATTCCAAATAATAACTCTGAGATTATTTACACGATACAGCTAAATAATCAAAATTATTCACAAATACCAATTCTAAAAGAAAATGAGAGTTCTATTAGACTAACTGCATATAATGTTCTTAATAATGGATTTAATAATGAAGAACGAGTAGATGGATTAAAAAACATCATAAAAGCTCTAAATTCTGATATTTTCGCATTTTCCGAATGTGGAAATACAACTACAAATTCTATAAAAAATATATTAGACGAAACTCTCAACCTAAATACCAACGAAGGTTGGTTTGTTATAAAAAAAAAATTGGGATGATTTAATTCTTGCATCAAGATTTCCCATTTTAGACCATTGGCCAAACGAAGATAATGGTATCCAAACAATGCATCCTTGTTTAATTGACCTACCGAATGATCAATATGCCAAAGACTTATTAGTTATAAATGCCCATATGAGTTGCTGTGGAAGTGATTCACTAAGACAAATACAAGCAGATGATTTTGTAAATTTCATTATAGATGCAAAATCTGAAGGAGGTATAATAGATTTAGAAGAAAACACACCCTTTGTTTTATGTGGAGATTTAAACTTAGTTGGTTATTCTCAACAGCTTACTACACTAAAAAGTGGTGAAATTGTAAATACTCAGCTATTTGGTCAAGGAGGTGGTATGAATTGGTCTAATAATAATCTAAAAGATCAAGTGTGCTGGAATACAGAACAACCTCTTTCATACACATGGAGAGACCTATATCCAAATGATGATATACCTGGAAGCTATCCCCATGGAAGATTAGATTTTATTATATTTTCGGATGATGTCATGTACGCAGAAAAATCTTTTTCTATTGATACAGAATTAATGAATCAACAAACATTAAATACACATAATCTATTTATAGATGATTCAAGATCTTCCGATCATCTAGCAATTACAACTGATTTTTCTATCGAAACATTATTATTAAATCAAATCAATAAACTTGAAAAAAAAAAAATAAGTCATTTTGATATTTTAGGAAGAGATAATAATGATAAAAAATTTATAATAGAAATCTATAACAATGGAGAAGTGGAGAAAAAATATTTAGTAAAATAAATATGTTGTTTGATGTAACATATAAAGAAATTAAAACCGAAACTAGTAGTGTCTACGTTGAAAGAGGAAGTAAATTCATCGCATATACCTTTCGTGTATATGATGAAAAAGAAGCCAAAACAAAAATAAATGAAATTAAAAAATCTGAGCCATCAGCAAATCATTATTGTTATGCCTATGTATTAAACCCTGACAAATCGAACTATAGGATTAATGATGATGGTGAACCAAAATCAACTGCAGGAAGACAAATTTATAAACAAATTCAAAAATTTCAATTAACAAATATTTTAATTGTTGTAGTACGTTATTTTGGTGGAATAAAACTAGGGATTCCTGGTCTAATTAGATGTTACAGCACTTCTGCTTTATTAGCAATTGAAAAAACCAAAATTTTAACAAAAGATATTGAAGAAAAATATTATTTACATTTTAGATATAATGAAATTAATGAAGTAATGAAATTAATGAAGGAATATAATTTAAGAATTATAGAAAAAAAATTTGATTCCAATTGTAAATTAACTTTTATGGTACCAAAAATAAAATCTAAAATCATAATAAAAAGAATTAAAGAAAATCATAAATTATCACTCTTATGACCTTTGCACAATTAAAATACTTGTTTAGGTGTTTAGCTTTTTTAGAGGGATTCTCTTTTATAGTTTTAGTTTTCATTGCTATGCCATTAAAGTATATTGGGCAAAATGAAATATTAGTTAAACTATTTGGTATGCCGCATGGAATATTATTTATTTTGTATGTAATTGCAGTGATACTATTAAAATCAAAAATGAAGTGGAATAAAATAACTACCGTTATATTACTAATTGCTTCTGTTATTCCATTTGGAACTTTCTACGTTGATTATAAATATTTAAAATAGTTTGAAAACTATATATTTGCATTGTATGTAATGCTAAAATTTAATAATGAGAACAATTTTAATTTTTTCCATCCTTTTAAATCAAATAATACTTTTAGGGCAATGTAAAGAGGGAGAATATCCTATTTCTATATCAACTACATCTGGAAATTGGGCTTATGAAATGTCATGGGGATTATGGGATTACAATACATGGATGAATGAAACAGTTGACCCAAATAATTCAATTGCTTATTTTCAAGGACAAAATAATTATGAAACAGTAATCTTTGAAGGGTGTATAGCAAATGAAGGATGTTATATTATACAGGGATATGACTCATATGGTGATGGTTGGAATGATGGTTATATTAGTGTAAATATAAATAATAACAAGTCTCCCGAGATGTATTCGATGGATGATGGAACATGGGAATACTGGGATTTTACAATAAATTCAAAATCATGTCAATGGGAAATTCCAGGCTGTACAGATCCCAATGCAACTAATTATAATAATCAAGCTACAATAGATAATGACTCTTGTATTGTTCCCAATTTTTTCGAATGGGACAATGAACAAAGAGAATATTTTCTATATATACCTGAAAATTTGCCCGCTAACGCTCCATTAGTTTTTGCATTACATGGTTATTGGGGTGAAGGAGCTGATATGTTAGGTCTTTTTGAAGAACAAGCGAATGAACATGGATTTATTGTTTGTTATCCCACTGGTCTACAGGATAATTATGGAAGTAATCACTGGAACGCTAATTTTAATGAAATCATGACCACTGTTGATGATGTAGGATTCTTAACCAATCTAGCTTATTATTTGCATGAAGAATATAGTCTAGATCCAAATAAAACATTTTCTTGCGGTATGTCCAATGGTGGATTTATGAGTTGGTCATTAGCTTGTCATGCCCCTGAAACATTTAAAGCCATTGCATCTGTAACTGGCACAATGAGTGGTCTTGATTGGGAAACATGTAATCCAAGTACCTTTATCCCTGTCATGCAGATTAGTGGCACTAATGATGATGTAGTTCCAATGGATGGTTCCATGGGCTATGTGTCTGACGGATGGGGAGGAGCCCCAGATATATATTCTATTATGAATCATTGGAGTAATTTGCATGGGTGCACAAATGAAGAAACAATTAATTTTGGATTTGACTATTCCACTGATGTTACTCAGTACTTTAGTTGTACTAGTAACACAACTACTGAATTAAGATTATACATTGCAAATGGCATGGGACATACATGGCCTAATTTTGCGGATGAACAAATATGGGATTTTTTTATGCAAATTGCAGCATGGCCTCTAGATTTAAACGAAGAATTTTCCAATAAAAAACTGATAAAAACAATTGACCTTCTAGGTAGGGAAACAAAAAATAATAATTTAAATATCGAGATCTACAACAATGGTATTATAAAAAAGAAATATAAATTATGATAAGAATTTTTAACATATTATTAATTATTCCTTTATTTTGTTTTACTCAAAATTATAATGGACCTGAAAGTATAGAATACAATTCTAATAATGGAAGTTACTACATTTCAAACTCTTACAATGGTCAAATTTTAGAGTTTGACAGTAATAACAATTTATCGGTTTTTGCCTCAAATTTAGTAAATGGACCACACGGCTTAGAAATTGTAGATAATATTTTATATGCATGTAGTGGGAGCCGATTAAAAGGATACGATTTAGAAAATGGCAATCAAGTTTTAAATTTTAATATTGGAGGAACTTTCCTTAATGGGATTACTCAATACTCCGATGGGTCAGGTTCTTATTTATTTTTAACCGACTTTACAGCAAGAAAATTATATAGATATAGAATTGAAGATGAGTGGATTTCATCTATATGTGATTTTCCTAGAAGTCCAAATGGTATTTTTCTTGACCCTATGTATAATAGCTTATATGTAGTAACTTGGGGAAATAATGCCGCAATTTATGAAGTTGATTTTACTACAGAGGAATTTTATACTGTCATAACAACTGATTTAAATAACTTAGATGGTATATCAATGGATGAATGTGGAAATTTCTTGATTTCTGCATGGAGTACAAATGCAATTCATAGATTTAACAATGATTTTTCTGAAAGTGAAATTATTATTAGTGGATTAAATAATCCAGCCGATATAATCTATAATCAATTAAATAATGTGATTGCTATTCCAAACTCAGGGAATAATACGGTTGATTTTGTTTCATATTCTCCTTTTGATGACCCTACTGCACTTTCTTGGTGGTGCAGTGACAATACTGATATAATAGAAAATCAAGAAAACATAAAGATTATTAAAACAATTGATTTATTAGGTAGAGAAACTAAATCAAAAGGTTTTAATATTGAAATCTATGAAGACGGCAGCGTTTTTAAAAAAAAAATATTTTAAAATAAAATCATACTGAAATATATAATTGTTATAATAGAACAGATAAAATATAAAAAATATGTTTTATAATTGTTATCAGCGGTTGCATGCCAATATGCTGTAATTATTAATAGAGGTTGAAATAACATACGAATAAATGCTTGTTGTTGAGTAATAGAACCGTATGCATCACGAGCTATGCTTGATGTAAATAAATAAACATTTGCAGGAAAAACAGCAATTAATAATAAAACTAAACCATAACCAGCGAATAAACGATATTTTTTAAATAATAATAAAAAGCCTAATAATACTTCAAAAAAACCACTCAGATATACTAATTCCAAATGATATGGAAAGTAAGGAGGCATAATATTTAAAAAAGGTTCAGGAGATATAAAATGCGCAAAACCAACACCAATATAAAATAAAGAAAATACTACAATAGTAATTTCTTTAAAAAAAATAAGCAATCTTCTCATAAACCTTACATCTAAATTTAGATGTGTAAAAATAATATAAAAGAAATTATATTTATAATATGAACAAAAGCGAATTAGAAAAAATTAAACATAAAATATCTCTAGAATTGCAAAACACTATTCAGTCGATTCGAAAATATAAAAAATTAACTCAACCAATAAGCCCTGAAAATGCTATAGGAAGAGTTTCTAGAATGGATGCAATAAATAATAAAAGTGTAGTAGAAGCAGCACTAAGAAAATCAGAAGAAAAATTAAAAAAACTTAAAATGGTGAAAAAAAATATTTCTAATAAAGATTTTGGAATTTGTATTAGATGCAAAACTCAGATTCCTATTGGAAGGCTGATGATTATACCAGAAAGCACTAAGTGTGTTAATTGTGCATAATTAACTAAAAACCAAGTATTTGCTTATTTGAATTCCAAAATTTAAAAAATGAGGAATAATAATTTTCATCTTGAAAAATCCAATCTCTATGATCCATATTCCCTCTATAGTGACTATTCAAAGGATGCTCTTTATAATAAATATTATCTACTGTAAAATCTTTCACTAAATTGTTAAAAGAACCAAAATAAAAATTAATTCCAGAAATATTTTTTGCCAACTCAATTGTGAAATTCATTGCCTTTTCACCAATAGGATAATCAATTAATATACCTGGCTCTATTAAAAAAACTCTGTTTGCATCTAAATCACATTTCCATTTAGGATCTACATTATAATAATTATATATCAAAAGTGGTTTTTCAAAGTCTAAATCAAATTGTTTAAAATTAATACTAGTTGTTTCTAAAATAGGTTGTTCAACTTCCTTTAATACAACAGGTGTATCAATTTTAGTTAATTGATCATAATCTATATCTAAAAATGTATTTTTTTGATTAGTATGGCAAAATAAATTAATATTAGATTGGTTAGCATAGTATTTTTTTGAGCTATTTGTTCCTGAAACCCATTGCCAACTCAACGCATTACTTCCCCAATCTCCNTCTAATAAATGATAATAAAACCATTGAGCAGGAATTTTCCAATGACATTTAGCAATATTACATATAATACTAGAAATATACATTCTAGCATGATTATGCACATAACCAGTTTCATATAAAGAGTTTACAGATTTATCAACTGCCTCGATTCCTGTTGAGGCGTTTAAAATCGATGTTGGTATTCCAAATTGTCGTACATCTAATTGTTTTCTTTTTATATCATTATTGATATTCTTGTATTTCCAAACAATTTGCCAGTAATCACGCCATGCAAGTTCTTGAATAAATTTCTCAAATTTAGTCAAGCTAGAATACTTAGATGATAAATGATCAACAATGATTTTTGTTGACAATAAGCCCCTGGATATATATGGGGACAACATTGATACGCTTCCATTAATAAAGTTTCTAGATTTAGCATAATTTGATAAATCTAGGTTATTAACTAATTGAAGAATTTGATGATAATCTGTTTTCATAAAATAATTTTATTATTTATCAAGTCCTTAAAAGTCAAAATATTTTCCTCAGAAAAAACTTTGTATTTATCAATGTTAAATATAAAAAGGTCATGATCCGTATCAGTTTTAATTATCTGTTTTTTTTTTAGAATAATGAAGGAATTGATATATTTTAAGACTTCCAATTTACCTATGTTATTTAAAAAATTATTTTTCTTCAAATAGCTAATTTTATCATATGTATAAGCGCTTTTTTTTCCTAATATTTTAACTAATTGCATATTTTTTTTATTTAGTAGTTGTAATACTACTAAACTAGTATAATTTAAATTAGAGTATGTTTTAGTGGTTTTATCAACAGCAATACAATATGTTTTTGGTGACAAACTAACAACAGAAACATAGGTGCATATATTCATATTAATATTACCACATTGATCTTCTGTAATCATGCTGTAAACTGGAACATCTATTAGATTCCAAGGTCTACGCATCACTTAAATGATAAATTAAGACTATACTGTGCTTTAAAATTTAGAAGGTTTTTAATAAATTTCAAATTCATAGTGTATTTGGAGTCCCTTCGAAATTTTAAAAAACTTCCATCGGAATGTATACTAAAATGTTTAGAATTAAAAATAGATAATTTATAATATGGAATTAACCATGATATGGTTTCATAATTTTTTATTGCAATTCTTATAAAAATCCCCTTTTCTCTCATTTCAATATTACCATAAAGCAAATTACTAGTTGGTTTTAAAAATTTGATAAAAACGTCACTATATTCATCAAGTATCATTCTATGAGAGCCACGCCCAATTGTTATGCTTTGCCAAAAGGAAAGCTTAGATCCTACAAGTTCATCTATTATCCTTTCCTTTTCTTTATCAAGGTATGTAGTATTTAAAATCAATTGAAAAAAATATTAATATCTATTTAATAAGTTTTGTAATATCACTGCTTAATGGCTTAATTCTACTTGGGAAATGACTAATCAATTCGCCTTTTTTGTTGACAAGAAACTTGTTAAAATTCCATTTTACTGAGAAGTCTCCAACTTTGTTAAGTTTTTTTTGTGTTAACCATTGATATACTGGATGTATATTATAGCCCCTTACCTTGACTTTTCTTGTCATTGGAAAGCTTACACCATAATTATTAATACAAAACTGCTTTATTTCTAATTCGTTTTTAGGTTCCTGATTAGCAAATTGATTGCAAGGAACTCCTAAAATAACAAGATTATCAAAATCTTCGCTTAATTGTTGTAAGTCTTCATACTGAGATGTGTAACCGCATTTAGATGCAACATTCACAATTAATACATTTTTACCTTTAAATTCCGAAAAAGAAATCAAATCGCCGTCAATACCTTCAATTGATAGATCGTAAAAGGATTGTGAAAAAACAATGCTACTACATAAAAAAATAAGATGTGATAATAATTTTGTCATGAGTTAAAAATTTGATTTAAAGTTTTATATCTATAATTGAAAATACTCTCGAGTTTTTTTCGTATAAATAAAGAATTAGCGATTACACCTAGTGGACCAAACGGGGCTTTATAAGTTATAATATCATTCATAAGTACTCCATTCTTATGTTCTTTAAAAAAATGTTGGTGATGCCACATTGTGTATGGACCTACTCTTTGTTCATCAATGAAAAATTTTTTTTCAGAGACATGAGTTATTTCTGTAACCCATGTTGTGGGTATAGATAGAATCGGAGAAACCTTATATGTTATTATCATACCTGCATACATTTTCTCTGGCAAATCAATAGAGGTTATATTAAAACCCATGTAAGGAGGAGTAATAAGCTTAAGGTTTCTTGGTGAAGAAACAAAACTCCATACCTTTTCAAGGTCGGCTTTTAAAAATTGTTCAGTTTTTAGTTGATGTATCATTTTTATTTACTCTAAAATATTCTAAGTCCTTTACTTTACTACTCGTATAATATGAATTTAAACCAACAACTCCAACTCCATCCTTAAAGTTATCTTGAAGAGATTCGTCCTTGCAATGAATAAGTTCTATTTCACCAATAACAAGGCATGTATTATTATATTTAATGGGTATTGAATCAATAAATTTCATGCCAATTTGAACACCGCAGTTATTTGACCATCATTATTAAT
>NHIO02000041.1 GCA_002171975.2 Flavobacteriales bacterium TMED191 | reverse complement strand
ACTGTACCATTATCTGTTACAGTCACTGCTGCACCTGACCAACCGTCACCCCAAGAATCAAACATGTTTAATGTTGCTACTACTGAGTTAGCTGCTAAACAGTTACCATCACAATCAAAACCTGCTGATGGAAGATCACAAGAACCATCGTCAAATGTTGCATCCATATTATAGTTACATGCTGCTGCATCCATACATCCTGCTACACCACATGAACCAACTATAAATGAAAATGATGCTCCATCTGCTATTGTATAAATAAGACCGTCGGAAGCATCGCCTATAGTCATTGTATTTCCATTCCATCCATCTCCCCATGAATCAACTAGAGAAATAGTATAGTTATCTGGTAATGTTAAACACTCTGCATATGGAGCGCCTCCTGAAGCTACTACGTTTCCATCACAATCTGAAATTGTCCAAGAAACTTCACTCTGGAATGAACCTCCATCTACTACAACTTCTGTTCCTTCACATGTTGGCACTGGATCAGCACATGAACATCCACATACAGCACCTAATGTACCACCGAAATCAGCAAATGCACCATCAGCAAATCCTGTTCCATCCCATGCACATGCTTGCTCATAAGTATATCCATATGATGCCATCATAAATGCGACAACACCTTCACAGTTATTAATACCGAATGTACCGAAGATACCATCTATAACTGCATTGTTATTTGTTCCTGAACCTGCACATACTAATGGGTCTCCTGCACAGTCATATCCTTCTGCTGCTGCTGGGTTTCCACAGCCACAACCTAAGTCATATGCACAATCTGCTTCTTCACCAAAGTTACACGCAGTATCATCTTCACATGTTGATACTGGTGCTGGATCTGGACATGTACATCCACAAAGATCTCCAGCTGTTGTTCCTGCTGGTAACTCAGTAGTAAATACTGACATATCTGTTGAACATTCTACTCCTAATAATCCATTAAGTGTTGGTAAACCATCTGCACAACCATTTACTATAACAGCACCTTGAGAAACTGCTGCTACTAAACTTGCAACTAGTGCATCTTGGTCAGAACCTGTTCCCATACAACATGAACCATCATCTGTATTAGCATCTGCATTATAGTTAGCTGCCATTTCATCTGTACAACCTTCTACTATTGGGTCTGGACATGCACATCCACAAAGATCTCCAGCTGTTGTTCCTGCTGGTAATGATCCTGTTGGATCAAAACCTGAAACATCAGTTGTACATTCTATACCTAGTAAACTATTTAATGCTACTAAACCATCTGCACAACCATTTACTATAACAGCACCTTGTGAAGCACCTGCTACGATACCTGCTACAAGTGCATCTTGATCAACACCTGTTCCCATACAACATGAACCATCATCTGTATTAGCATCTGCATTATAGTTAACTGCCATTGAATCTGTACAACCCAGTACTTCTGGGTCTGGACATGAACATCCACATAAATCTGCAGCTGTTGTTCCTGCTGGTAATGATCCTGTTGGATCAAAACCTGAAACATCAGTTGTACATTCTATACCTAATAAACTATTTAAAGCTACTAAACCATCAGCACAACCACTTACTGTAACAGCACCTTGTGAAGCACCTGCTACAATACCTGCAACTAATGCATCTTGATCAACACCTGATCCTACACAACCACCTTCATACTCACATGTACCATCATCTACTGTTGCCATAGCATCATAGTTTGTAGCTGTTGAATCCATACAACCTGGAACATCTGTATCAAACTCACATGGGTCTGAATCATCACCATCATTTTCCCATAGTCCAGTATCTGGATTATATACATTTGGAGATAATTCTCCATATGGATCATCAAATGATCCGTTAAATACGTAATTAGAGCCATCTGGATCTAAACAAGGACAACCGTATCCTA
This sequence comes from Flavobacteriales bacterium TMED191, assembly GCA_002171975.2. NCBI lineage: Bacteria > Pseudomonadati > Bacteroidota > Flavobacteriia > Flavobacteriales > Flavobacteriales bacterium TMED191. Next base: position 26,379 of record NHIO02000041.1, on the reverse strand, counting down.
TATCATATCCATCTGCTGCTCCATCACCGTCTGTATCATATGTTCCGATACCTGAATCCCAGTCTGTTTGACCTTCACAGAATCCATCTGCATCATCACAGTCACTTCCACCATCACCTACTAATAACTCACCTCCTACTTCAGACCACTCTAAAGCAAGACCAGCTGACCAGTCTACTACATATAGTCCAAATACTTCGAAACCATATAAATGCCATGCTACTTGTGACTCATCAGTTCCNCCTCCTGTCTCTATCACGTAACATCCCCATGCCATATCAGCAGGGAAACATGCATCTGCAGTTCCCATTTCACCTGAATCAAATGTAAATGGACCTGCACCTTCAACTGGCTCTCCTGTTACCCAATCAGTAACTTGGAAGAAGTTTCCATTCCATCCATCTGCATTACCTGATAAATCATACATATCTACTACGAACTCAAGACCTGTACATTGACCATCACAATCGAAATTTGCTGGTGGATATTCACAGTTATCCGATGAAACTGTTGCATCCATATCATAATTACATGCTGCTGAATCCATACATCCTTCAATCGCACAGCCAGCCTCAAAAGAAGCGTTTGAACCGCCTGAAAGAACTTCAAAAGCACCATCTAATATTGTAATAGTCCAAGAAACTTCTGAATCAAAAGAATCACTTGTTACAGAAACTTCTATACAAGAACTTCCTGCTGTAACACCATCTGATACGCAGAAATCTACAGAACCCTCAGATCCTGCTGATAAAGAAGCTCCATCAAGTACAACTGTACCATTATCTGTTACAGTCACTGCTGCACCTGACCAACCGTCACCCCAAGAATCAAACATGTTTAATGTTGCTACTACTGAGTTAGCTGCTAAACAGTTACCATCACAATCAAAACCTGCTGCTGCACTAACACATGAACCATCATCTAAAGTTGCATCCATGTTATAATTACACGCCGATGAATCCGTGCAACCTAAAACACCACATGAACCAGAGAAAAATGTAGCTGCTGCTCCATCATCATTAGTAGCATCTAATGTATAAGAAGCATCTCCTATTGTCATTGTATTACCATTCCATCCATCTCCCCAAGAATCAACTAAANAAATTGAATAGTTATCTGGCAAATCAACACATCCTGCATATGGAGCGCCTCCTGAAGCTACTACGTTTCCATCACAATCAGCAATTGTCCAAGAAACTTCTGTTTGGAATGAACCGCCGTCAACAACGACAGATGTTCCTGCTAAACAGTTTCCATCACAGTCAAAGNCTGCTGCTGGAATAACACAAGTACCATCATCAAATGTTGCATCCATGTTATAGTTACATGCTGCTGCATCCATACATCCTGCTACACCACATGAACCAACTATAAATGAAGCTGCTGCTCCATCATCATTAGTAGCATCTAATGTATAAGAAGCATCTCCTACTGACATTGTATTACCATTCCATCCATCTCCAAATGCATCAGCTAAAGAGATAGTATAGTTATCTGGTAATGTTAAACACTCAGAATATGGAGCACCACCTATAGCTACTGTATTTCCATCACAATCTGAAATTGTCCAAGAAACTTCAGATTGCCAAGAACCTCCACCTACTGTAACTTCTGTTCCATCGCAAGAAGCTGGAGCAGCTCCTATGGAAAAGGGACCAAATACACCAGCAGTGTATCCAGATTCGCCAGCAAATGACCATCCGTAACCATAAGCTATATCATAATTATAGCCATTTGATGATACATCAAAAGTGTAGTCACCTGGAGCTAAACAAAATGTTTCATCAAATGAAGACCAAGCTCCAGTATCTGAAGGACCTGAAGCTACTATATTGCCATCTGCATCTGAGATTAAATATGTAGCACCCCACCAACCATCTGCATAAGTTTCAGAAGTTAGAGAGATAGTTGTGTCAACACAATCATCTTGTGCCGTTACAACATTAAAGCAACAAAAACATAGTAATGTTGCCAAAGAAAGTAAATAATTTTTCATCGGTAAAAAATATTAGTTAATAAATAATTAATTTTCATATATAAATAGTATAACAGAATTACGACGTCNCCAATTTANNACGNAACAGAGGTAAAAACTACGTAATTACGAGTAAAATGGGGGTCTAATTCTATTTATTCNTTGTACAATTTCGNAAATATTTTTCTAAATTCCAAGAATAATTAACTATTATTTGTTAATAAATTCACGTTATGGCGATAAAATTGAATTGTAATTTGAATTATGAAAGATATGCTCAAAAAAAAGATTATTTTTAAAAAGTGAAAAAAACAGCACTTATAATATTAGATGGTTGGGGGCATGGCAATAAAAGCTCTGAAAATGCTATTCTTCACTCTAAAACCCCCTTTGTTGATAGTCTTTATAAGAAATATCTAAACTCAGAACTCATTACTCATGGTGAAGATGTTGGGCTCCCACCTAAACAAATGGGAAACTCTGAAGTAGGTCATCTAAATATAGGGGCCGGAAGAGTAGTATATCAAAATTTAGCTAAAATAAATAACGATATCAAAAAACAACGACTAGAACAAAATCCTAATCTATTAGACGCAATACATAAAGCTAAAAATAAAGCCATTCACATTATGGGACTTTTATCTGACGGGGGTATCCACTCTCACATATCGCATTTAAAAGCTTTATGTAATATTATACTTGACAGTAATGTGTCACATATATATATACATGCATTTACTGACGGAAGAGATACTGATCCAAAATCTGGAAAAAAACATGTTGAAGAATTTTTAGAATTTACAAAAAACAAAAATATTTCTATTGCATCACTAATTGGAAGATATTACAGCATGGATAGAGATAAAAGATGGGAACGAACTGCGTCAGCGTATCACCTATTAGTAAACGGAGTTGGTACAAAAACATCAAACTTAACTGAAAGCATAAAGAAATCCTACAAAGATAATATCACTGATGAGTTTATATTACCTCTAGTAAATATTGATTCCAATAATCAACCAATAGCCACAATTAAAGAAAACGATGTCGTAATATGTTTTAACTTTAGATCTGATAGATGCAGACAAATTGTTAACGCACTAACACAAATAGATATACCACAATATAGAATCAACAGCTTAAATATTGATCTATATACTATGACCAACTATGACGAAACACTAAAAGATGTTAAGGTATTATACGAAAAACAAAACTTAAAAAACACACTAGGAGAAGTGATTTCACAAAATGGTTTAACACAATTAAGAATTGCTGAAACAGAAAAATATCCTCATGTAACATTTTTTTTCTCAGGAGGAAGAGAGAAAAAATTTCAAAATGAATATAGAAAACTAATTGAGTCTCCTAAAGTAGCTACTTATGATCTGCAGCCTGAAATGAACGCAGAGAAAGTAACAAATACATACATAAAAGAAATCCAAACTACTAAACCTGACTTCATATGTCTTAACTACGCCAACCCTGACATGGTTGGGCATACAGGAAATTACAAGGCTGTAACCAAAGCAATAGAAAAGGTTGATTCATGTCTAAAAAAAATTGTTGAAAAAAGTTTAGTAGAGGATTATGCATTAATAATAATTGCAGACCATGGAAATGCAGAAATCATGAAAAATAGTGATGGCACGTCTAATACTGCACATACTACTAATAAGGTTCCCTGTTTTATTATAAATAGTAATCATCAAAAGATAACAAACGGTAGGCTATGTGATATTGCCCCCACAGTTTTAAAAATAATGGATCTAAATCAGCCAAATGATATGTCTGGAGTGAGTCTTTTAGACTAATGAAATAATAACAAGCTACCTGTTCGCTGCCTACCCTCACTATTATTATGAGGTGTTCCAAAAATTGACTCAGTAAAATTAGAGACGTTATAATCATCAGTATTATTAATAGTATTACTATATGTGAAAATATAATAATATACTCCCTCGCTGCATTTCTCTCCATACTGTTGAAAATGTGTGCCGTCCCAACAATCCGATTCAAAATTAGCGCAAGGCGTATAATCTGATGCCCTAAACACAATCTCGCCCCATCTATTAAATATCTCTAAACTAACTGGTGTAGATAAGTCGCCGAAATCTACCCAAAAGAAATCATTATTTCCATCACCATTAGGTGTAAAAGCAGTAGGCATAATACAATCATCAATTGTCACCAGTATTTCATATGGAATTGATTCATTTTGACATGAATCTGTGATCTCCACCATGTAAGTATACTCATATGGTGTGTATGGCGGAGATGTTGCAATTGTTTGACTTGCATCAGGCAACCAATTATCATTACTCCAAGGCAGGTATGGAGCAGGAGAATTAGTTGGAACACCATCCAGATACCACTGAAATGTAAATGGAGGCAACCCACCTTCGAAAACTAAATTTATCTCACTATTATCTCCATAACATGCTGAAACTTCATTGGGCGGCCAAATAACCTCAAAGTCTTCAACACTAAGCCCTTCAACTGTTATTGTAGAGGTCTCACTATATCCACAATTATCAGTAACAGTAAAAGTAGCTTGATTTACGCCCTCTTGAACATCAATTGAAATAGAACTAGAATTTACGGATTGATTTAAATAAGTCCAAGATGTTTCATAAGGCGGAAAACCACCGCCTATACTTGCGCTGAGATCCAATAATTGACCTACACATACAGTCTCATCGCTAGGCATAGCAATCTCTATACTAGAATAATTATTAATTAAAATAGCTATTGGATCCTGTGGCACGCAGTCGGTTGCAAAGGGAAATTCAAAAATAATTTCTTCAGCCCCTTCATTTAAAATATCCATTAATGGTGTGATTTCAACGTCAATTGTATTTTCGCCAGCAGGAACAGTAATAAAGTTGTCTATTTCAACAATGTCCATACCATTAACAAAAGTTGGGGAACCTACTATATTAAAATAAAACGTCGTATCATTAGGATATGTATAGGGCATCTCGAAAGTTAATATACTAGAGCCACATCCCTCATATAATTCAGACGGATTACTGTAATCTAAAGAACTTAAAATTACAGTTGGAGTTAATTCAATTATGCTATAATTAATGTCTTGCTGAGACACATTCCCACATTGATCGTTAACAACAAAAGAGTACAAGCCTGGATCTAAATCATCTGTTGAAAGGTCTAGATCTGACGTTATTAATTGATCATCAAAATACCAACCATAATTTATATTTCCCAATCCCCCACTATAGAAACCCTCCAAAGATGCAACGTCATTTTCACACAAAACAAGCTCATCATCAATATCAACAACTAAATTAGGACTATCATAAATTTGAACTATAATTTGGTTTGGCCAATCCGAACATTCATCAATAAAAGGAAAGTCAAAAATAATAGTTTCAAGTCCCTCTTCTTGGTCATCAACAATAATACTTAATGGGATTGAAACCATTTCTTCTCCAGCAGGGATAAGCACAGTATTGGTTTCAATATCATAATCTTCTGAGTTTGCTGAACCTGAAATTTCAAATTCAAGTATAACGTCCTGATCCTGTACAACTTGTGTATTAAATTGAAGAACACTTTGAAAACAGCCCTCTGGAAGCAAAAGAGGGTCTAATACATCATACGAAATAATTTCCACATAAGGCGCAAGCTCAATAAATGATACATTAACTTGAGTCGCGTCAATATTCCCACAAGCCTCCTCCACAATCACTTGGTACAAACCTTCTCCGGTTAGTTGACTTAAAATCTCTTGATTAGAAATTACCTCACCATTGTAAAACCAAGTGTAATTATAAGGAGGTACTCCTCCAACTACTTGTGGTTCTAAAATAATATTTTCTAGATCTTCCTGGCAGACATCTATATCCTCTGCTTGAGAATTACACGGGATTTCTAAAATAATTCTTCTTTCAACAAAAGCAGGTGCATCATTCCAAAATCCAGGAAAATCAGAATTTATTGAAAATACCTCTACCCCATTTTCACCAGCTCCGCCATTTGGTTCTCCATCAACCCAATTAGTATATGTTACGGATTCCCCTGTTGTCCATGTGAAATTTCCTTCATCATCATAATCGTTGAGTCCGATCCAATAATTATAGGGGGAACCACTAGCAATACTTGTCATTGCAAGATTAAAAACGAAATTTTGCTCCTCCTCAGAATTTATTGAAACAAGATTTCCTCCTAAATTATTACAAATACTATTTGCATCTTGCCAGGTTGCAATTTCGCTAGAAACATAATATCCGATTCCATCTAGTACACCCAAAAATATAAATCCCTCTAAATCTTGACAATCTTCGCCAATGCCTAAAGAAACACTCAAAGCTTCATTCTCAACAATGACATTTGTTGATTCCTCAAACAACTGATCCAAGCAATCATCTATTACACTTAAAGAATAAGTTGTAGACTCTGCAGGAAACTGTTCTATTGATACTACTCCTTCCTCATTCAATTCACCTGAATCAATAATTAATCCAGATTGATCATACCAAGTGTAAATATAAGGCGGATAGCCCCCTTGAACTGATGCTTCAATTAAAGCGCTTCCTGTACAATTCATATTAATTTGACTGGGTATATCTATATCAAGAGGTTCTTGGTCCAAAATTATTATTTCAATTGTTTGTACTGTCACATCTTCACAAGCAACAGGTACTCCTGACACAGTAATATTTAAAGACTCCTGGCCTTCATTGATATTGTCGTAAAATATTTCAATCGGAATTACAATCTGTTCTTGAAAAGCTGGTAACAGAATTTCTGTTGGCAACTCCTGATAATCAACTCCATATAAAGCGTCTCCAGAGTAATCCAAAGTAACATTTAGATCCATACTTAAATCACCGCCTCTATCAAATTGAATAGCTACTTCTCCGCATCCTTCTAAAACTCCATTCTCAACGTCTAATACTAGTCCTAATTCTGTATTTGGAACAGTGCTAATTTCAACTTCAGGACTCGCAAAACTATTTGCTTCTAAAAAAACTGCAGAATTTAAAGCAGTATCAGAAGCATCTGCTATGGCTAATTTTATATGATAGGTTTCACCACATATCAAATTATTATATTCTGCTATAAATGGTACTGTGAAACCATTAATGCCAAAGACAGTGGCTTGCGCAGAATTATCGATCCAATAAATACTGTAATCTTGCCAATTAGGATCTATATCAGCACATGTTTGTGCATTTCCACCACCAGTTGGGGAACCAGAATTAACAGTGTTGACAGCAACAGGAGTAGTTGTATACACACCCGCATTATTAGGGTCAGGTATATATGCTAAATTAACTCCATTGTTACTATAAGGTCCATTAATACCTGGACCACTTAAAAAAAACCCAAAAATATCATTAAATTGAGTACAAGTATATCCTGAATACTCTGAAGAACCAAAAACATAATTAAAAGCCATACTTTCTGACTCTGCAATAAAATCAAATTCTAAAATAGTAACATTATTGACCGGCCAAGATAAATTAATAGCATTTAAGGCAAGTTCTAAATCAGGTTCCCCACTAACACCAGATCCAACGCCAAAACCATTTGAAACAAATTCGATTCCACCAGTAGAAAGAACAACACCCTCATCGAATCCAATATTTGAATTAAAACCATCAAAATAACCAATACCATTTGCAAATCCAACTGAAGTAAAGTTTGATGCATCAATACCGTCTCCAAGAAGAACATTAGTTACAATAGATTGCTCTGTATCAAAGGGAGGATTATTTGTAGTCACAAGTTGTGCATGTGTAAAATAAAAACACATAAACAAAAGTAAAACTACATTATGTATATAAGTTCGAACCTCCATATTGTGTTATTTAATTATAGAAACTCGGCCTTTCTCTACCTTTTCACCAACACCAGAATTACTCATCAAAACCTTGTACATGTAAACGTCTTGTGGAACCTCTTCTCCATTTTGATAAGTTCCATCCCAGCCTTCATTGGGATCTTTGGTGTTAAATAATTGCTTCCCCCATCTGTCAAAAACAAAAAGTTCAAAATCTTCGTGACCTACAACACTGACATTAAAATAATCATTTATACCATCCCCATTTGGTGAAAAAACATTCGGTGAATAAAACAACAAACTTGAATAGATATTAACTATTTGAGTTGAGCTATTTTGACAGTCTAAATCATCAGAAGCAGTTAAAGTAACATAATAGTCTCCTTCTTGACTAAATAAATGCAGGGGCTCATAATCAGAAGATGTGTTTCCGTCACCAAAATCCCATTGGAAATTAGTAAAGAAGCCTGATGAAAGCTGCAAAAATTGATGGCCCTCTGGAGTCTCTTCAAAAGAGAATTGTGGAGGGGGTGGTATCGAAGGATCAACCATTACTGGAATTGCAGAACTAGTATTTCCACATAAGTCACTTATTTCCACTGAATAAGATGTTGTAATATCTTCAACAATTACGCTAATACTTGGTGTAATTTCACCCGTGGACCATAAAAAACTATATTGACTTACGTCGCTGGGATCTGTTACGCCGTTTGAGAATAAATTTTCTACAATAATTTCTAATTCTTGACCTACACATCCAGCGACATCAGGAACCAAAAAGGTTGGAGCTTCATATGCAGGAGTCTCAATAAAAATAGAGAATACTGATTCACTATTATTACATTCATCAATAACAATAACATCATAAGTCGTGTCATCTATTGGAGAAATTGTTGCTAAGTTATTGACATAATACTCATCGAAATCTAAGTTCAACCATTCATAATTATAAGTTGAGGAACCTGCTACCTGAATATCTAAAACAATCTCATCACCTGGACAAAATTGTGTGCCGGCAACATTAATTTGAGCACTAGGGGGTATTGTTTCATCTAATTCGACAGGAATAGAAAAACTATATGATTCTTCTGTACAATTATCAATAATTTGAAAATCAACAGTTTGAGAAATACCATTTTCTAAATCAAAAAGATAATTAAAACTTTCGCAATCACAAGGTGTTGGATCATCTGGCCAAACATAAGAATAATTACCAGAGCCTCCAGAAATATTTGGTGTTATAACTACAATTTCATCATCACATGCATAATATTCTGGATATGTAGTTTCAACTGTAGTGTAACTTATTACATCAACACTGAAATTTGTTATTATTTGTTGATCTTGACAATCGTCATAAACAATTAGTTGATATTCAGAAGCTGATTCTGAATTAACCAAAATCGAAGGTTCTGAACTTACTAGTGTTCCATCTGCATCATACCATTCAAATGTATATTCACCACTTACTCCAATGTAACCACCCGAAATATTGAAAGGTTCTAATAATACCTCATCTCCAATACACTCTATTACAGGTGGGACACCAGGGTCAACCAAAATATCAATCTGGTCATATAAATTAAAGAATATTTCCGAAACAGCTAAATCAGCCTGCTGACATAGTCCGTCAATAGAATTTACTATTATATTTAAATTTTCAAAATTTTCAACAATATCATCATAGTTTGCTTCTATATCTAGGTACATAATATTTTGACCTGCTGGTATTGTCACACACTGTGATAATTCTCCAGCATCGTTCAAACATTCGTCTAATTCATTTCCACCATTATATGTAATATTATAATCAATACTATTCTCAGCATCGCCTTCAAAAATAACTTCTAATTGTATATCATAATCTGTGTTCTGAGATGCAGTAAATTCAAGTTGAGCTGCAGCACATCCCTCATAAATTGCAAGAGGATCATCAAACAAATCAGGACCATCAATATTTGAAATAGGATTAACTAAAACAGATGGACTAACAAAGCTCCCTGCTTCTAAAAAAACTGCAGAATTATATGAACCGTCACTAGCATCTGCAATTGCAAGTTTGATATGGTATGTTTCACCACACTCTAAACCATTATAAACTGCTTTTAAAGGAGTTGTAAATCCAGTAATGCCTGGTGAAACCCAAGTTTGAGTACTGGCAACTGTAAACTCAGGATCTTCAGGCTCATTAACACCTTGCCATCCAGCACCTGAATAGTCATTATCAACCCAGAAAATATTATAACTCTCATAGTTTGGGTCAATATTATCACAAGTTGAATTATTTATTAAGTCTCCAGCATTAATAGTATTAACCGCTACAGGTGTATTCGTATATAAACCTGTATTGATTGCAAGCCAATCTGCGTAGTCAACAGCTCCCTCAGGTTCAGGTATGTAAGCTAAATTAATTGCATTGTTACTATAAGGCCCTACAATACCAGGACCACTTAAAAAGAACCCAAAAATATCATTGAAGCTCGAACAAGTCCAACTTGTGTATTCAGCAGAAGCAAAAACATAGTTAAATTCAACACTCTCGGAATTTGCAACGAAATCAAATTCTAATATAGTTACATTATTGACATCCCATGAAAGATTGATTGCATTCAATGCAAGCTCTAAGTCTGCATCACCCGAAATACCTGAACCTCCCTGCCAAGCACCTACATTACAATCAGGAACTGGCAAACATATTCCGCCAGTGGAGAGAACAACTCCTTCTTCAAAACCAATATTTGATGCAAACCCATCAAAATAACCTATACCACTAGCAAAACCCGTAGAAGAAAAATTAGATGTAGTTAATCCATCGTCACAAAGTATATCGTTAACAAGGTAAGCTTCGGTATTATTTGGAGCATTATTGGTAACTGCTAGTTGACCAAACATAAAAGACTGAGTCAAAATAAAAAAAATCGATAAAAGTCTCATAAACATATTGCTTTGTTTTTTTATTAGTGTTAATAAATCTCGATGCTATTAAATAATTTGTAGACTATAAAATACTAAATTTACGTTATATAATACAAATTTATATTGCTTTATCAAAAAAAAATACAATGAATACTCAACAATACATAGAACAAAATAAAGATAAATTTTTAAATGAACTTTTTTCTTTTTTGAAACAACCTTCAATTAGTGCCGACCCTAAATACTCAAAACATGTTTTTCAAACTGCTGAAATGCTTAAAGATAATTTCAATAAAATAGGTCTCGAAAACACTCAATTATTTCAAACAAAAGGATTTCCGATTGTATACGGAGAAAAGATTTTAAGTTCTAATCTGCCGACAATATTAATATATGGACACTATGATGTTCAACCACCAGATCCATTAGATTTGTGGGAATCTGACCCATTTAGTCCTGAAATTAGAGATGGTAAAATATATGCCCGAGGCGCTTGTGATGATAAAGGGCAATTTTTTATGCATGTAAAAGCAGTTGAAGCAATGATTGCTACCAATGAACTACCTTGTAATGTTAAATTTATGATTGAGGGAGAAGAAGAGGTTGGTTCAGAGAACTTAGAAGCATTTGTTAAAAAAAATAAAGATTTACTTAGCTCTGACATTATACTTATTTCTGACACAGGTATTATAGCAAATGACACACCTTCAATTACAACGGGATTAAGGGGTCTGAGTTATGTTGAAGTTGAAGTAACTGGACCTAATAGAGATTTACACTCCGGACTATACGGAGGAGCTGTAGCAAACCCTATAAATATTCTTTGTAACATGATTGCATCTTTACATGATGCAGATAAAAAAATAACCATACCTGGATTCTATGATCAAGTAGAAAATCTATCTGAATTCGAAAGAAGTGATATGGCTAAAGCTCCTTTTAACCTAGACAATTATAAAAAAGAACTTGACATTAATGAAGTCTATGGCGAAAAAGGATTTAGTACTATGGAAAGAAATTCAATTAGACCAACTTTAGATGTCAATGGAATATGGGGTGGATATATTGGTGAAGGAGCAAAGACAGTGATAGCATCTAAAGCATATGCTAAAATATCTATGAGATTAGTGCCCAATCAAAAATCAAAGGATATTACTAATTTATTTAAGAAGCATTTTGAGAGTATTGCACCAAGTGGTACAAAAGTTAAAGTAACTCCTCATCATGGGGGTGAAGCTTATGTATCGCCATTAAATGATCGTGGATATATTGCAGCAAGTAAAGCAATGGAAGAGACATTTGGGAAAAAACCAATTCCTGTTAGAAGTGGTGGTAGTATTCCTATTGTAGCGCTTTTTGAAAGCGAACTTGGATTGAAATCTATACTAATGGGTTTTGGATTAGACTCTGATGCTATTCATTCTCCAAACGAACATTATGGACTATTTAATTTTTACAAAGGTATTGAAACCATACCATTATTTTTTAAGCATTTTTCTCAAAAAACATGAAAATAATTTTAAAAGTCTGTATTGTAACACTTACCCTTTTGTATTCATGTAACCTGAAAAATGAGAAGACATCTAATCATTTATCAAATGAAACTAGTCCATATTTACTGCAACATGTCAACAACCCTGTAGATTGGTATCCCTGGGGGCCTGAAGCACTTAAAAAAGCTGAAAAAGAGAATAAATTATTGTTAATTAGTATAGGATACGCTGCATGTCATTGGTGCCATGTTATGGAAAAAGAAAGCTTCCAAGATTTAGAAGTTGCAAAAATCATGAACGATAGCTTTGTGTGCATAAAAATAGATAGAGAAGAACGACCCGATATTGACCAAATTTATATGAACGCTATTCAATTAATGAGACAAAGGGGGGGGTGGCCATTAAATTGTATTGCGCTCCCTAATGGTAAACCAATATGGGGAGGAACATACTTTACAAAAAATGAATGGATAAACGAAATTCAAAAAGTTTATAAACTTTATAACGAAAAACCTCAAATTGTAATTGATTATGCAGAAAAATTAACAAAAGGGATTGCTAACACTGAATTAATTGAGAAATCAAATAATAAAGACAAATTCTCTAAAGAAGTGTTAGAAAATTATTATATGCAGTGGTCTGAAAATTTTGATTATAAAAATGGTGGTCAAAATGGTGCTCCAAAATTTCCTTTACCAAATAATTATCAATTCCTACTAGACTATGGTTTTTTATCTGGAAATGACTCCATCATAGAATATGTTAATCTAACATTAAACAAAATGGCAAATGGTGGAATTTACGACCAAATAGGCGGTGGTTTTTGTAGATATTCTACGGACGACTTATGGAAAGTCCCTCATTTTGAAAAAATGCTTTATGATAATGCTCAACTAATATCTCTATATAGCTCAGCATATAAATTAACTAAGAATGAAAAATTTAAATCAATTGTATATAAAACTATTCAATTTGTTGAACGAGAATTACATGATTATGAAAATAATTCGTTCTATTCATCATTAGATGCAGATACCGAAGGTCAAGAAGGAAAATACTATCTATGGAATAAAAAAGAACTGAAAAGCATTCTTCAAGAAGATTATGACTTATGTAGTGATTATTATAATATTAATGAAAGTGGAACATGGGAAGGACAACAGATTTTATTGAAAAATAATAATGTGATTGCGCTATCTAAAAAATATAACTTAAGTAATGATGAATTACATCAAAAAATTGATAAAATAAATAAAATATTATTTGAATACCGTTCAAAAAGAATAAGTCCTGCATTAGATGATAAGTGCTTAACGTCATGGAACGGATTAATGCTTAAGGCATATGTTGATGCTTATAAAACTTTTAATGAAGAGCGTTTTTTACAAAAAGCCGTTGACTTAGGAGATTTTATTTTATCGAAACAACTAAAAAAAGATGGTGGATTATTTCATAGCTATAAAAATGGTAAGAGCACAATAAATGGTTTTCTTGAAGACTATGCTTTTGTAATCGAGTCTTTTATTAATCTATATGAAGTAACAAGTAATAAAACATGGTTAATGGAAGCTGAAAAATTAATCCAATATACTTTAAAACACTTTTACGACGAGAAAAGTGGTATGTTCTTTTTTACATCTGACAAAGACAAATCATTAATTGCTAGAAAAATGGAAATAAATGACAACGTTATTCCGGCATCTAACTCATCACTAGCGAAATCACTACTCTATCTTGGGCACATCCTTTCTAAAAAACTATATAAAGAAATGGCCACACAAATGTTAAAAAATATTGAACCAGAAATAATAACATTCGGATCCGGGTACTCTAACTGGGCAAGTTTAATGCTTAACTATACATATCCATTTTATGAAATAGTAGTTGTTGGAGAAAAAGCTGAAAAAATACAAGCAGAAATTCTATCATTTTTTTTACCAAACACTCTGCTAATTGGAAGTAAAGATAACAACGACATGGAAATTTTGAAATATAAGTATACAGAAGGGAAGACAATGATATATGTATGCCAGAACGGGGCTTGTCAAAGACCTACAGAACAAGTAAGTCAAGCACTGTTACAAATCACTTATTAATCCTATCTATCTATTTTTTATAATCATTTGAGGAGCACTATTATTATTTGTAACTAAATAAGTTTTTTTATTATTAATAATAATAGGATTTATATCTTTAACATCATTATCTATATATATACCACTTTTACCGACTGAAAGAGAATTAAAGCTTCCATTACCATCACCTAAAAAATAACGACCTGTACCTGCATCATATCTGGCTGTTTCGACCTCAGTATGATACATATTGCCACCAATTATAAAATCTAAATTTCCATCCTTATTGAAATCCTCAACTATAAATTTATTAATAGGTGAAAATTGAGCTTCTACATTTAATTTGTTGTAAGTATATCCATTTTGGGTACTTAAAATTACAATTGAACTAAATGTATTTGCTGTTAAATGATTTGCTGATTCTAATTTTTCAGTACCATATACATCTTCTAAAGAGGATTCTGCAAAATCCTTATATGTTTTACATTTTTCTGTTATAAATGGCATATCACCTGAAGAACATTCCCTCCCTCTTGAGGGTACTAGTTCACCATTATAATAATAACTTAATACAATATCTTGATCACCACTATTATCAAAATCATTAGTAAAAATATGAAATGGTTCTTTGTTGGATGCTTTAAACTTACTGTTTTCACCAATATTACCAACAAGAAAATCCAACTTATTATCATTATTGAAATCTCCAGTTTCTATACTGTACCACCAACCTGACAATTCGCTAAAATCATATTGATCAGATGCTTCAATAAAAGCACTACCTGTATTATGAAAAACCTTAATATTTTCCCATTCACCAACAATAATTAAGTCCTTTTTGCCATCACTATCTATATCACAAAATAAAAAATCTGTTACCATGCCAAGGTGAGTCAATTTAGGATTCCAATTTTCAGTTAAATCTTCATATACACCATCATTATTAATCAACAAAAAACTTCTTGGACTGTACGGATATAAACCTGGCAAAGTTCTTCCTCCAACAAATAAATCTAAATCACCATCATTATCAATATCTTCTGCTTTTACTTTTTGACCACTTGTTATCATAGAAGGCAGAACATTTTTTGACTTAATAAAATTACCGCCACCTTTATTTATGTAAAGTCTATCTTGTAAATAATCTGAATCTTTATCAAATTCACCCCCACCCCCACTTACAACATATAAATCTAAATCGTTATCACCGTCATAATCAAAAAAAAGTGAACCCATATCTTCACAAGACTTATCCTGATTAAAAACATTAGTCTTCAATTCATTAAACTTTCCAAATTTATTTTGAATATAAATTTTACTTTCTTGATTGGATGCACCACCAAGAAAAATATCTTCTAAATTATCACCGTTAATGTCACCAACAGATGCAAATGCACCTAAACAAGATTGTTTATGTGGTAAAAGGTTTTCTTTTGCAAAGTCATTATACTCATTTTCAGAATGAATAAAATTAATACCATAAGATTCAGCAGGCAAAGTAGTATAAATTGTATTTTTTGGAATACTAGTTTGTAAAGGTAAGTTTTGACTCTTAGAAACACTTAACACTTGGTTACATGCAATATTTTTAACAACACTTCGAGTCCCATCAATCCAATTAACAACTAGGCTATCAAGTAATTCTACATTTTTAGAAAAACCAAAATGTAAACTATGTTCTACAGATGACATAAAACCTCTTGATGGACTATATTCTTGAAATTGTATTTTGTCATTATAAAATAACGTCACTTTCGCATTATAATAATCAGAAGAAATATCTCCTGAAAGATTAACCTTTAAAAATTGACTACTTGAAAATTGTTCAGTATTATTCCTATATATGAAAGTTTCTTGATCTATGTTATTTACAACAAGATCTAAATCTCCGTCATTATCCAAATCGCAGTATGCAGCACCGTTAGAAAAAGACCCTTGTGTTAATCCCTCCATTTCACCTAGATCTTCAAACTTTAAATTTTTATTATTTATATACAACTTATTAGGTAATTTTAATTCAGGTATTTCATTATATAGAATTTCCCTATTTGTTTGATTTAGTTTATTCAGTTTTTTGTATTTATTCAGTTTTATTTGAAAATCATTATCTCCAAATACTCGTCTGTAACCATTCGAAACAAAATAATCTTTAAATCCATCATTATTAAAATCTGCAAATAATGGTGCCCAGCTCCAATCAGTTTTAGCTACCCCTGATAAATTAGCAATATTTGAAAATGTATTATTTCCATTATTTAATTGTAATGAATTAAACATGTACTGATGCTGATAGCCTAACTCATTAACTAAGTAATAAAAATTGTTTGGGTCCATTGATGCCATGAAAATTTTACCTCTAACATGGTCCTGGGATGCCATATCTAAAAGTCCTATGTCAACAAAGCCATCATTATTAAAATCTGCAATATCAACACCCATAGAAAACCATGAAGTTTGATTAGTAAAACTTTTTATTTTATCGCTAAATGTTTTATCTCCATTGTTTATGAAAATTTTGTCAGGTATAGTAAAATCATTAGCAACATATAGATCCGGCCAATTATCATTATTAATATCTGAAACAGAGACACCCAACCCATAACCATAATGTAATAATCCTGATTCCTTAGTAACATCCTTAAACTTTGACCCCAAATTCTCTAACATCCTTCCACTATATTGTTTCAAATCATTATCAGTATAATCTCGCTTAGTTATATCCACTCTAAAATCAATTGAATAATTTAAAATATATAAATCTAAATCTCCATCTTTATCATAATCAAAAAATGCAGCATGAGTTGAAAAATTAGGATCATTGACTCTGTATTCTCTAGCTAATTCCTTAAATGTACCGTCTTTTTGATTGATATAGAATTGATTTGCTCTATCCTTAATCTGTGTGGATTTAACACCTGAGTTACAAACGTATAAATCTAAAAAACCATCATTATTTACATCAACAAAAGTAGCACCTGTTGAAAACCTGATTGAACCTACTCCTGATTGTAGTGTTACATCCTTAAATCTTAAATTACCTAAATTTAAAAATAGCTTATTTGATGATTTATT
The DNA here is from genome assembly GCA_002171975.2 of Flavobacteriales bacterium TMED191. Classification (NCBI taxonomy): domain Bacteria; kingdom Pseudomonadati; phylum Bacteroidota; class Flavobacteriia; order Flavobacteriales; species Flavobacteriales bacterium TMED191. The sequence goes on along the minus strand of NHIO02000041.1, from coordinate 9,039 downwards.
GGCGGTTAAGTATAAATCTTGCAGACCATCATTATTCACATCACCAATTGCTACACCTCCGCCATTATAATAGTACTGAGAAGACAAGACGTTATCATCTGTCATAACATTTATTGGCAAATGATTTATAAAATCAACACCTGTGTATTTAGAATTTAATAATGTAAAAAGATTTGTATTTTTTTCTTTGTTAGAACAAGAAAATAAAGTTAGTAAAATGAGGGTAGGAATGAAAGAACTAAAATTAGATGACATGGCATGTATTTTGGGGTAACTAATTCAAAGTTAAAAAATTAACATTAAATTAACAAATAGAAAAAAACAAGCATCTTCCTACAAATCAATTATCAATTAACCTGCGATAAAGTCCTTTAAATACGTTGGTTCGAAATACGCGATATCAGCAAATTTTTTTTGGTTATATGTGTTTTCAGCTAAAAAAGCTAAATTAATTGATGATGGTAAAAATCCATCATAAAAAGAAGCATTTTTATGATTTATAACATTTTTCAACTTATACAATCCAGTACCAAAAAAACATATTTTATTAGTATTTAAAATATTTATAAATGTTGGTTTTGCGACCTCACATGCAAAAGGAGGAAGAATTTCATTTCCTAACACATCATATATCGATGCATATACTTCTCCTTGTCTTGAGTCCAATGTAGAACAAAAGTAGTTGGCATCGTTAATGAAATTTTCTTGTTCATTATTGACAAAGCCCCAACACATTGCTTTTAATGTAGATACTAATACAATTTTTTTATTTAAAGCAATACCCAACCCTTTTACTGTAGCCGCACCAATCCTAAGTCCTGTATAAGATCCTGGGCCAGAACTAAAAGAAATTGCATCAATTTGTGATATTTCAAGTTTTGCATCTAAAAACAAATCCTCGATTAATGAATGTAATTCCTCACCATGACAATAACCTTCCTCAAGTTTTTCCTTTGTATATATAACAATTCCGTCTTTAGAAAGCGAGACAGAACAATTCTTTGAACTAGTATCTACACATAAAATTAAAGCCATTATTAACGTTCATTTATGTTTGTTGTTTTTCTCTAAAATAAAGTCTAATTAATGCATATATGAGTAATAAATAGGGAAACATCATTAGGTATAAAATACCTGTATTTAAACCATCAGCTATGCTTGACCCCCCACTTTGACTAGATTCAGCCACTGCACGACACATTGAACATTGTGCATTTATATTGATGTTAAAAATCACAAAAATTATATAAAAAATTGTCCTAAAATAAATCATTGCTTTTTTATTTCGTAATTATCTTTAAAGTTGATAATACTTAATCTTTGTATTTCTCCTACTAATAATTTAATATCACTATACAAGGTTCCGTCATATACAAATTTTATGTTTTTCTTTTTATCTAAACCCGTTCTTAAATAACCCTTGGAATCGACTATAGTTATATTCGATGAATGGAAAACACCTCCTGGAGCTAAACTATCTTGACCTACAGATAAAGAAAAACCTGACCTCACTAAATCATAGATTTCTTTTTCACTGCCTGTTAATAGTTCCCAATTTGATAAATTAATATTCATTGACTCTGCGTACAATTTTAATACTTTAGGAGTGTCATTTTCCGGATCAACACTAATTGATATGATTTTAAAATCATTTATTTCATATTTATCTATCTTATTTTGAAGTTCAATTAAATTTAATGTTGTTGTCGGGCAGATAGTAGGACATGATGTAAAGAAAAAGTTTACTATATAATTAGTACCTAGTAAATCATTGTTATTTAAATATTTTCCATCCTGATTAATCAAACTAAATGGTGGAACTTGTAAACTATCAATTAACTCAATTACTCCACCTAAAGAATCTAAATCTAAATTCTTATTTTCAATATATCCAAGTGTTAAAATATTATGTGTTGATCTCTCAATAATTTGAACAATAATATATGGAAAAATTAGTATGGCAAATAATATCAGCCACTTTTTAATTGATGTCATAAAATATATAGTTTATCCAATTGCACCATGAAAAGAAGCTTCAACTAAAAGTATAAATAGTAGATAAGGCACCAATATAAACATGGGAGTAATAATTGAAATTTTTAGGGCTTTTTTCTCATCACCCAAATGCATAAAGGTCATTACAATGTAATATGCCTTAACTAAAGTTAATATAATAAATGTGTGGTTTAATAATGACACTCCTATTATTGAATTATCAACCAAAGTACTTGGTTTGAAAATACCTAATAATACTTCTATTGTAGTTAATACAAATAGTATCCAAAATACTAACCAAATTTTTCGTGTAGAATTTCCTTCTGCCATAATACTGTATTTAAACTAAATAGAAAAATGTAAAAACAAACACCCAAACAAGGTCGACAAAGTGCCAATATAGACCAACCTTTTCTACCATTTCGTAATGACCTCTTTTTTCATATGTATTTCTTAAAACATTGATGAAAATTACTACTAAAATAACAATCCCTGAAAAAACATGAAAACCGTGAAAGCCAGTTATAAAAAAGAAAAAGTTAGCAAATAATGGGTGACCATATTCATTGAAGATTAAATTTGCTCCATGAATTTCATTAGCTGATGCGATAAAAGTAGCCGCAACTTCGCCAGTAAGAATTTCACCATGTCTAATTATTTCATTTGTAGTTCCAGCAACAAAATGAGCTATAGAGCCATCTGCACCTCTTATAGCACCTTCATATGTGCCATGTATAAAGTGATACCATTCCCATGCTTGAGAGCCCAAAAAAATTAATCCTCCAACAATAGTTAATCCTAACCAAATAATGACGCCTTTTTTATTCATCTTATGTCCATGATGTACTGCTAAAACCATTGTAACTGAGCTCATAATTAGTATGAATGTCATTAATGCAACAAAAAACATTGGATATTCTCCATGCATAAATGGAAAATGATTGAAAACCTCATCTGCGACAGGCCAGGCGTCTGCATGAACAAATCTTTGAAATCCATAGGCACCTAAAAAAGCGGAAAAGGTCAAAGCATCAGTCATGAGAAAAAACCACATCATTAATTTTCCATAACTTGCAATCATGGGCCTCACACCTCCTCTCCAAAGATTTTTTTCTANGACTGTATTTTGCATAAGATATCTATTTAAAGATTCACACAAATTTAATTAATTAATCAAAAAAAANAATATAATTTTTTAATTAATTAACGTCAAAAATAAAAATAAATAAATCCACACAAATCCTAAAAAATGCCAAAACCTAACTCCTAACTTTAAACCTTGGAAATTTAGTTTATTATATTTTTTATTTTTAGAATTAAAATATATTATCACTAAAGAAATTAATCCGCCAACAACATGTAAAAAATGAGTAATAGTTAAAACATATATATATGAAGCAGATACATTGTTGCCAGACAAAAATTTACTTTCTAAAACCATAGAGCGCCATCCTAAAAATTGAAAAGCAAAAAAAAGTAAACCTGAAATTATTGCTAATAACAAATAACGTGATGTCATCTTTATATTATCCAACTTACATTGTTTTAATGCAAAATGTGCAAATACACTACTTATTATTATCAAAGCTGTGCTTATATAAAACATTATTGAAAGTTGAATAATATCCCATTTGCTAGCTAATGCAGCTTTTGATACAATATAAGCACTAGTTAAACCAGCAAATAACATAATAACACTGAACATTGCTATCATTAATAAATTGTCTTGCGCTCTAAATACCTTTTGGTTAGAATTACGAATCTCCATAGATTAAATAAATTTATCTATAATATAAATAATTTGTAAAACAGGCAAATAAATTAAGCTAGAAATCATTAGTTTTTTTGCATCAATTACAGATTTTGATTTTAACAAGACTAGTGCCTTTTGTAAAAAGTATAATCCAAGTAAAAAAACTGATACAGCTCCAACTATTGATAAGTCAATTAAAGAATCAATTGAAAAATAATCTAATAATAACGGAGAAATTGAAATTGGAATTAGCCAAAAAGTATAAAAAACAATTTGAAATGCAGACTTATGGTCTCTTTGTCCAGATGGCAATAATTGTATATTAGCTTTTTTATAATCCTGATACCTTATCCATGCAATTGACCAGAAATGTGGAAATTGCCATAAAAATTGAATTGCAAACAAAATACCTGTTTCAAGACTAAATTGATTTGATACAGCTACCCAACCAAGCATAAAAGGCATAGCCCCAGGGAAAGCACCAATAAATCCTGAAAGAGGAGTGGTCGTTTTAAGCGGTGTATATCCAACAACATATATTAAACATGATAAGGATCCAAAAAAAGCGCATCTAAAATTAATTGTTGAAAGGATAAATATTCCTAAAAGACCTAAAATTAATGAGAAAATAAAAGCTGCATTCAAAGTTATTCTTTTTGTCGGTAATGGTCGATTTTTTGTCCTATCCATTAAAGCATCGATATTAACTTCATAAACTTGATTTAATCCATTGGAGGAACCAACTAAAAAAAGACCACCCACCATAAGCTTTAATAGTATTTGTATATCAAAGGATTGTGATGCTAAAATATATCCTGCTAATGAGGAAAATAAAACAGTAGCCGATAATCTAGGTTTTAATAATTCAATATAATTTAGCACAAAAAAATATTTAAATATTAGTATTTATATAACAGAACGACCTTTAAGTTTTTCCCAATCCTTCTCCGGCCTTACAGTTAAATTAGTATCCCAAGCTCCTTGCAGGGTATGCAATTCAATATCTAATTTTTTAGCGAAATTTATAATCGCTTGAATATCTTTAGGGAAACAACTCCCACCAAATCCTAATTTTCCATCAGGACCTGGAACAGATAAATGAGAGTGTCCTATCCTTCCATCTCTAACAAAGCCTTCAACAGCAGTGACCCAATCTGCGCCAATTTTATCGCTCATTAATTTCATTTCATTAAGAAAAGAAACCTTTGTAGCAAAAAAACAATTATTCATATACTTTATTAGCTCGGCAGTTTCAAAATTTGTCTCAATAATCGAAGTTGTCTCACCAAATCTCCATCTAAAGAGATCAGCTACTTTTGAAGTGTCCTTTGTTTTACCACCCAAAATAAATCTAGACTGATTGATAAAATCATATTTTGCTGATCTTTCTGTCAAGAATTCTGGATTAAAAACTAAATTAAGATTAGAGAACGAATCTTGAAAATCTCTTGTTGTTCCCGGCACAATTGTTGATCTTATTAAAATTATATTTGAACGATTATTAATTTTATTTATATCGAATAAAGCTTGTTCAAGTACTTCTAAATTTATACTACCATCAGAGTTAGATGGAGTTGGAACAGAAAGAAAAACAAAGTCAGATTCATTAAGTGTTTCTTCTAAAGTGTTTTGTGATAATTTAGGATTTTTATCATATACTTTTACAATTGCATCACATCCTGTTTGAGCTGAAAAACCGAATTCAACTGCTGACCCAACAAAACCTCTACCAATAATACCAATTTTTTTCATATACCTAAATCTATTTTATATTCTTTAATCCATTTTGACAAATTACCCTTGGGTTGCCATTTTAAAATTTTTTTTGCTTTTGAATTATCAGCAAGTGTTTCAAAGGGCTCAAGTCTATTTTCTCCATAAGTTTTTAATCCTCCAAACATATCAGCAACCTCATTAATCGACACATTATTACCATTTCCAATATTAAACGCTTCACCATTCAACTTTTGATCATATTTTGCTGCCAATATATTTGCTTCGACCACATCACCAACATATGTAAAATCTCTTTTTTGATTTCCATCATTTGTAATGGTTAATGGCTTGCCTGCTTTCATTTGTCGAGCAAAAATTCCAGTAACTAAACAATAAGCTCCTGAGAGACTCATTCGTTCACCATAAACATTAAAATATCTTAGTGATACCGTATCTAAATTATAAATATCACTATACAACTTACAATATAGTTCGCTAATATATTTTTGTAAACCATAAGGTGAAAGCGGATTAATAGAATCTGTTTCTCTCTGAGGGACCTTGCTAGAGTTTCCATAACAGGAACTACTAGCACTATAAACCACCCTCTTTACATTTGTTTTAACACACGCATTTAATAAGTTAAGAGTTGCAGTTACATTTGCATTATTATAAGGAAGAGGGTCTTCAATGGACGGCTGTACTCTTGCCAAAGCTGCTAAATGAAATACTATATCAATATCACTTAACACATCAATTAAATCAGGTGCTGACATAGTAGATAAGTCGTATTCTAAAAAAGTTGCATTATTATTAATATTTTTTTTGTTACCTGTTGAAAGATTATCAATTATAACAACTTCAACTTTTTTTTCTAATAAAACATCTACTAAATTAGAGCCTATAAAACCTGCTCCACCTGTAACTAGTACTTTTTTCATAAATTAAAAATTAATAAGACATAAAAAAAGATTAATAATTCTAGTTGTCTATTGTAAACTAAAGTTAATGGGTAGTGTAAATGTAACAGATACCGGCTTACCTCTTTGTTTTGCAGGAGTCATTTTAGGTATAGTATTAACTAATCTTAATGCCTCTTGTCTCAAATGTTTATCCTCTCCCCTTACCACACGCGAAGATGTTACCTTACCAGATTTATCAATTATAAACTCTATAAATATTTTTTCACTAATACCCATTTCCTTCGCAATTGCAGGGTACTGAAAATTTTGTTTTATATGAGACCCGATTCCCCTTTGAAAACAAATATAATTTTCATCTTTAGAAGCTGTTTCTGAACAACCTGGGAATATAGGTTGCTGCTCAACAACAGCAAAATTAAAAAGCTCTTCTTCCTCCTCCTCTTCAAGAATCTCAATAATTTCATCTTCGTCAATTTCTGCATCTTCTATTTCTAACTCTTCTTCTATTATAATATCATCTTCAACGATCGTTATCTTGGGTGGTGGCGGAGGTGGTGGTGGTGGTGGTTTAAGTTCTTTCTCAGTAAGAGGAATAATTTCTTCTTCAATGTCAAACATATCTAATGTACCTAAACTAGAAGCAGACTTATCGTAAGTTTTCCATTCAAAGGCTATAATTACAACTAATAAAGAGATGACCAAGCCTATCTGAGTAAAAAAACCTCTTTTTTTTTCTAAATCAAATTCTGGATATTTTTTAAAAATCATAACAAAAGCAAATGTACATAAAACACACTAGGACAACAAAATTTCAAAACTTTTATTACATACCAATTAAAGACTTGTATTGATCAGAGTTTAATAATTCATTATTATTTGCATCGTTAATTTGAACTTTTATAATCCAACCATCATTATAAGGAGATTGATTTAACAGATCTGGATTATTATCTAACGCATCATTAACTTCAATTATTTTTCCGGAAACGGGCATGTATAAGTCAGAAACTGTTTTTACAGCTTCAACAGATCCAAAAACATCATCAGCATTCAGCTGCTGTTCAAGACAATCTACGTCAACATAAACAATATCTCCTAATTCCTTTTGTGCATAATCAGTGATTCCTATTGTCGCTATATTTCCCTCAATTAAAACCCACTCATGATTTTTTGTGTATTGTAAATTATTCAGTAGTTCCATATAAAAATTTATTTATTTTAAAATTAGTTATTTTCTTTGATTATATATTTTTTCAATTATTCTAACAACACTTAATCCTTCTAAAGCATTTGTATGTACTTCATGTTTGTCAATTAAAACATTTACAACATTATCAATCATTTTGTCATGATTTGATGCTGAACCTTTATAAGTACCATAATCATTACAAGCCACCTTACTATTTATTTTTGGCTGCGTATAGTCTTTAATATCACAATATTTTATCTGATCCATGTATTGCCCACCTATTTTAACAGTTCCTTTTTCACCAATTATTGTTATACTACTTTCAAAGTTTTTATTCCAAACAGCAGTTGAGTAATTCAAAACTCCCACAAGATTATCTTCATAATTTAATCGTATAATTCCTGAGTCTTCAAATTCTATAAAATGTTTTTTGTTAAAATAAAAAAAGTCTGAATTAATAGAACTTACTGAACCAAATAGCCAATAAATTACGTCAATAAAATGAGAAAACTGAGTAAATAATGGTCCGCGATCTTTTTCGTAAGAACCATGCCATTCACTATCTAAATAGTAATTATCGTTTCGATTCCAAAAACAATTAATTGAGAACATGTTAATTTTTCCTAGTATTTTCTTAAAAATAACATCTTTTAACCAAATAATTGATGGTGAAAATCTGTTTTGCATAACACAAAAAACTAATTTATTGAACATCTTAGAAGCATCAATAATTTTTTGAGCTTCTAAAGTTGAAAGAGCCATTGGCTTTTCAATTACTACATGCTTACCAGCTTTTAAAGCATCTACAGCCATTTTTGCATGTAAATAATTAGGAGTGCATATATTAATTACATCAATGTTTTGATTAGAAATAATATTTTCATAGCTACAAAAGATACTTTTATCTATATTATTGCGATTAAGTTTTTCTAATGGTAGACTGTCGCATATAGCACTTAAATTGGTTTGTGGATGATCAAGAATACATTTGGCATGACGAGTACCAATATGTCCAAAACCTATTATACCAAATTGTACTTTTTGACTCATTTCAAGAAAACTTATTAATATAATTAATTATCCTATTTTGCAACTCTAACTGTAAATTATATGGCATGTAAGTATTATAGTTTAAATTCGATTGTAATTGCTCAAATGAATAACAATCAACGTTGTCAAAAATCAAATTTAAACTTATTGGAATTAAATCTAATTGTAACTGATAATTTTTTTCGTATAAAGATTTTAAGTCATCATTCTTATTGATTTGAATAGTTTTTTTTTGCACCAATAAACCCGAATCAATATGTTCATTAATTAAATGAGCTGTAACACCAATAGCATGCAACCTATATATAGACCACAAAATAGAATCCAAACCCCTGACCAATGGTAAAATACCAGGATGAAAATTTAAAATACCGTATTTAACTAAATTAATAATCTCTTTTTTTAAAATTCTA
>NHIO02000040.1 GCA_002171975.2 Flavobacteriales bacterium TMED191 | reverse complement strand
ATGGACTTCATCTCCTCAACCTCCTTGGGGTGGTTATGGCCCCTCCTTTGTTAACCCTAAAACTGGACAAATTATTGGTGCAGATATTATGTTAGAATGGGTTTATATTACAAATAGGATTAAATATGATATGTTGTATAATGATTCAGACCATTTTGATGAATCTGATAATGATTTATGTTTTGTAGCTAATGAGTTACAGCATCAAAACATGTTTGGTAAAAATTATATTGAATTTAAATCTTTAGGGGATGAAATGGAAAAAGATCTTGTTGAACAATCATTATATCGTTTAGTATTACATGAAGTAGGTCATACTCTTGGATTAAGCCATAATTTTAAAGGAAGTACTTTATTGTCTAACAAGCAGTTGAACAATAAAAAAATTGTAAATGAAAAAGGTATATGCTCCTCTGTCATGGAATATCCAGCAATTAATATTACTAAGGATCCAAATAATCAGGGTCTATTTTATGATACTAAGCCTGGTCCTTATGATTGTTGGGCAATTGAATATGGTTATTCTGAGTTTTCTAAAGATTCAGAACATGCTGGTCTTCATTCAATATTGTCTAGGTCTACCCAAAGTGAATTGGCTTATGCTAATGATGCAGATGATATGAGGCGTCCTGGTAAAGGTATTGATCCAAATGCTATGATTAATGACTTAAGTAGTGACCCAGTATTACACTCTATTGAAAAAATGCAAATGATCAATGAAATGATAAAGGATATTCAACAGAAATATTCACAAGAAGGTAAGTCTTATGAAAGATTAAAAAGAACTTATTTTTCTTTAGTTAGTCAATATTTCACATGTTTAGATATCATTTCTAGACAAATAGGCGGTGTAAATGTGGATCGTTCCTATATTGAACAAAATTCAGATAAAAAGCCATTCACACCAGTCCCTCTTGAACAGCAAGTTAACGCTATGAATGCAATATCGAATTTTGGATTTAGTGATCAAGACTTTTTTAATANGAGTGATTTGTTCCCTTATTTACAATCGCAAAGACGCGGGTTTAATTTTAGATCATATGGTGAAGATCCAAAAATACTCTCGATAATTTTAAATCGTCAAAAATTATTATTAAGTCAATTATTAAACAAAAATGTACTAACCCGTATTAATAATAGTTCATTATATGGTAATCAATATAGTTTAACAAAATATATGATTGATTTAAGAAAATCTATTTTTAAAAATGATCTCTATTCTAATGTTTCTCCCATGAGGAGAAATTTGCAAATCTCATATTTGGAATACTTACTTAGTATTTTGTCGGAGAGTTCTAATTACGATAATTTATCTAAATCATCGGCATATTACAATGTTGAGTGGCTAAATAAGAATTTGGATAATTCCATAGGTAATTTATCAACACGTCAACATCGAGATTATTTATTATATATGATCGAGGAGTTTAAAAATAATTAAGTAATTTAAATTGAAAAATTATATTTTTTTTGTTCTTTAAGATTATTGGCTATTTCTCTTCGAATCTCTTTTATATTGTAGTTTAATGGGCTAGTTAGTTGATTTGTAATTGATAATAAAAATTTTCTCTTTAGTCCGGATGATGTAGTTGTAATTATTTCATGTGCAGATTTGTTAGAATTATTTAACGCATCGTATATATAATTAATTGTCATTTGTATTTGGGTACTACATTGCTTATATCCATTTATACTAATTAACTTTTCAGTTTTTAAAACTACAGATTCAGCTATATAAGACGCAATAATTATATCAGAAATCCTCATTAATAATTCTTGTTCTTTTACTAGTTTAGCCTTAAACGTAGAAAGAGCCAATCCTAACATTAAAAGAGATAGTTCTTTTAATTTCTGAACAGCTTTCTTTTCTTCTTTTAATGTTGATTGAGGAAACTTCTTATTAATTCCTAATAAAATAAGGGGAAGTCTTTTTTGTAATTTTTTTATTTCTTTAAAAATATTTAATTCTTTTTTTATAGCTTTTTTAATTATCATTTCAACAATTAGCATGCGATTTATTTCATTTGTGCCTTCATAAATTCTTGAAATTCTAGCATCTCTATATGCTGGTTCAACAAGTGTATCAGCTGAATAGCCCATTCCTCCATGAATTTGAATTGCTTCATCAGAGACATACATAATAACTTCAGAACCATAAACTTTCATGATAGCACATTCAACAGCATAACTTAATAGTGCTTTTAATTTAGCATCCGTTTTTGTGCAGCCATCTTGTGTGAGTTGATTGATTTTTAATTCTATATCATTTCCAGCTCTATAAAGTGCAGCATTTGAGGCATATATTTTAGTTGCCATGTGAGCCAATTTTTCTTTAATAGCTCCATAATTTATTATTGAATTATTAAATTGTTTTCTTTGATTTGCATAGTCAATACAAATATTTAGTACCTTTTCAGCTGCTGATGTAGTTGCTGCACAAAGTTTTATTCTTCCTACATTTAATGAATTCATAGCAATCTTGAAACCACCGTTTCTTTCTCCTAGAATTTGATTGACAGGCACTTTTGTTTTATCGTAGAAAACTTGTCTAGTTGAGGAGGAATTTAATCCCAATTTCTTTTCTTCTTCTCCTAGAGTTAATCCATTTGCCTGAGATTTTTTAATTACAAAGCCTGTGATGTTTTTATCGTCTTCTATTCTTGCAAAAACAATAAATACTTCTGAGAAGCCAGCATTACTAATCCAAATTTTTTGACCTGTTAACTCATAGTTTTTTTTATCTTCGGATAAAACAGCAACTGTTTTACCTGAATTTGCATCAGATCCAGCATTAGGTTCAGTTAAATTATAACATGCTATCCATTCTCCAGAAGCAATTTTAGGTAGATATTCTTTTTTTAACTCTTCGCTTCCATAATAAAGTATTGGATATGTACCGATTCCTGTATGAGCACCATATGCAGTTGCTACAGAACCAGAATAAGAACTCATCTCTCCACAGATTAGCATAGATAAATTAAATCCCATTCCAAATCCACCATATTCTTCAGGAATATTTAAGCCTAACAAACCAAGTTGACCAGCTTTTTTCATTATTTCTTCAACTAATTCATAATTGTGATTTTCTAGTGCATGAATATTGGGATATATTTCTTTTTGAACAAAATCCTTTGTTGCTTCAAGCATTTGTTTAGCTGTATCATCAAATTCTTCAATTGTAAAAATATCTTGAAAATTTGTTTCTTCGATTAAAAAGGATCCTCCAATTTTTTCTTTCATAAATGATTTATTTTAATAATTCTAAAATTCCAGCAGCACCTTGACCAGTTCCAACACACATTGTTACCATACCATATTTTTGTTTACGTCTTCTCATTTCATTTAATAGTTGAACAGTTAATTTTGCTCCTGTACAACCTAAAGGATGACCTAGTGCAATAGCTCCTCCATTAACATTGATAATACTTTGGTTTAATTTGGCTTCTCTAATTACTGCTAGAGATTGACATGCAAATGCTTCATTTAATTCAATTAATTCGATATTATTTAGTTGCATATTAGCTTGTTTTAAGGCTAGGGGGATTGCGTCCACAGGACCAATGCCCATATGTCTAGGTTCAACACCGCATACTGCATAACTTTTTAGTTTTGCAATGGGCTCGATATTTAATTGGGTAACCATTTTTTCAGACATTAACATAACAAATGCAGCACCATCAGAAGTTTGTGAAGAATTTCCTGCTGTAACTGTACCATCTTGTGCAAACACTGGTTTAAGTTTAGCTAATTTTTCTTTTGTTGTATCTTTTCTAGGACCTTCGTCTGTATCAAAAGAATATGTTCTAGTTATTTTCTTTTCAGAACTATCTAAATAAGTTTCAGTTACATCATATGGAATAATATCATCTTTAAATATTCCATTTTCGATTGCTTTAATTGCTTTCATATGCGAATTATATGCGAATTCATCTTGGTCTTCTCTGCTAATTTTATATTTCTCAACTATAGCTTCTGCTGTAGTTCCCATGCCCCAATACCAGTCGGGATTTGCATTTGCTACTTCTAGATTGGGAACTACTTTCCACCCGCCCATCGGTATTTTAGACATGCTTTCAACACCTCCTGAAACTATACATTCAGCCATTCCAGATTGAATTTTAGCAGCACCTAAAGCAATTGTTTCTAAGCCTGAAGAACAATATCTATTAACCGTCATGCCTGGTACTTTTACAGTATTAAGTCCTATTAATGAAATCATGCGACCAATATTCAATCCTTGTTCTGCTTCAGGTGTGGCATTACCTACAATAATATCATTAATACTTTCTTTATTGAGATTTGGTATTTTTTTTGTTATTTCTTTTATTAATGTAGCTCCAAGATCATCAGGCCTAACAAATCTTAATTTCCCTTTTTTTGCTTTAGCAACAGCTGTTCTGTATGCTTGTACTATATATACTTCCTCCATATATTTAATTTCTTAATGGTTTACCTTTTTCTAACATATGTTTAATTCGATCAAGAGTTTTTGCTTCTCCACAGAGAGATAAGAATGCTTCTCTTTCAATGTCTAATAGATATTGTTCAGACACAGTGGAAGATGAAGATAAATCACCACCACATAAAACATATGCTAATTTCTTACACATTAACTTTTCATGGTCTGTAATATAGTTACCCTCTTTAAATGTGTCTGCACCTACTAAAAACATTCCAAGAGCTTCACTGCCTAGTACTTTTATCTCTTTTCTTTGAATGGGTTTTGTATAACCAAGATTATCTAGGTACAAAACTTTATTTTTTGCGTCTTGAATTAATTTAGTTGAGTTAATAGTTATATTATCTTTTCCTTTTTGAAGATATCCTAATTCAAATGCTTCATAAGCTGATGTTGCAACTTTTGCCTGACCTATATTAATAAAGTATTCTTTTAATCGGGGTAATTCAATATCACCATTATAATATAAATCAGATGCACGTAAGGCCATTTCTTTTGTACCCCCACCACCTGGAATAAGTCCAACCCCTAATTCTACTAGTCCTATATATGTTTCTGCAGCTGCTTGAATTGCATCCGCATGTAAACTAAATTCACATCCTCCTCCTAGTGTTAGTCCATGAGAAGCAACAACGACTGGGACACTAGAGTATCTAATTTTCATTGATGTATTTTGGAATGTGCGTACAGCTTCTTCTAGTAATTTCCATTCTTGTTCTACAATCAAAGTGAAAATCATACTTATATCAGCACCGGCAGAAAAGTGTTCTCCTTGATTACCAATCACAATACCTTTAAACTTTTCTTCTCCTAATTCAATGCCTTTATTTATGCCTTCAATTACCTCTTTACCTATACTATTTAATTTAGTATGAAACTCTATGTTTAAAATTTCATCCCCAAGATCAATTAGAGACACTCCTTGGTTTTGCCAAAGAAGCGAATTTGATTTTAGGTTTTTAAGAATAATGACTTTATTTAGTCTAGGAATCTGGTCATATTTCTGTTGACTTTTTGAGTAAAAGGTTGATGAATTATTTTCTATACTGTAAAATGATTCAATAGTTATGTTTTGAATCCATTTTGGTATATCTAAATTTTCTGCTTTCATTAGATTAATACCTTTATCTATGCCGATAGCATCCCATATTTCAAATGGTCCTAATTGCCATCCAAAACCAGCACACATTGCTGAATCGATCTCATATATTTCGTCGCATATTTCGGATACTCTGTGAGATACATATGAGAACATAAATGCAAACATTTTTTTATAAAAAATAGCAGCTTTATCATTTCCTTCAATTAATACTGGAAAACGTTTAAGTAAAGAATTAATTTTTTTTGCTTTACTGATTGTTTCAAATTTTGACTTTGTTTTTTCTTTATACTCAAGTGTATTTAAATTGAGTGCTAAAATTTTTCTTTTACCATTTTCATCTCTTTCTTTTTTATAAAAACCTTGTTTTGTTTTATCACCTAGCCAGTTCTTATCTAACATTGAATTAATGAAAGTGGGTAGATTAAAAATACTTCTTTGTTCATCATTAGGGCAATTATCATATACCCCCTTAGCAACTCTGAAAAGAGTATCTAATCCTACTAGATCGGAAGTTCTAAAAGTAGCTGACTTTGGACGTCCGATAATCGGTCCTGTCAGCAAATCAATTTCTTCAACACTCATATCAAGTGTTTCACTTATTTGAAATAATGAGGCTATGCCGGCAACTCCAATTCTATTTGCAATAAATGCGGGAGTATCATGGCATAAAACCGTTGTTTTTCCTAGAAATTTTTCTCCATATTTCATTAGAAATGAAATTATGTCTTTGTTTGTTTTTGGAGTCGGTATAATTTCCAAAAGCTTTAAATATCTAGGGGGATTAAAAAAATGTGTTCCACAAAAGTGTTTGGAAAAATCCTCGCTTCTCCCTTCAAGCATACTATTAATAGGTATGCCTGATGTGTTAGAGCTAATAATTGTGCCAGGTGTTCTATAAGTGTCAATTTTTTGAAATAGTTGTTTTTTTATTTCTAAATCTTCAATAATAACTTCAATAATCCAATCTGAAGAAGCTATTTTTTTAATATCATCATCTAAATTACCCGTTTCTATTCTTTTAGAAAATTCTTTTAGATAAATGGGTGATGGTTTTGATTTTAATGTATTCTTAAGATATTCATCAACGATTTTATTTTTATTATTGCTATCATCTTTGTTTGCAATGTCTAACAATAAGACTTCTACCCCAATATTTGCAAAATGACATGCAATTCTAGAACCCATAATTCCAGAACCAATTACACTAACTTTATTTATTTTTCTATTCATGATATTTAAGATTTATAAATTTCCTCATAAAGGTTTTTGTATTTTTCTAAAATATTTTTTCTTCTTAGTTTCATAGTTGCAGTTAGCTCGCCTCCGTCTACAGACCAACTAGTCGCTATTAGTTTGAAAATTTTAATTTTCTCATAATCATTAAAAAAACTATTATAAAACTTAACTTCATGTTCAAACTTATCTATAACTCTATTGTTCTTTATTATGTCTTTTGTGTTTGTAAATGATATATTATGTTTTTTACACCAAAATTTCAAACCTTCTTGAGATGGTACAATTAATGCAGCAGGATGTTTTTCATTTTCACCAACAACAATAATTTGTTCGATTAATCGGGATTCTTTAAATTTATTTTCCATAACTTGTGGGGCAATATACTTTCCTCCTGATGTTTTAAATATTTCCTTTTTTCGGTCTGTTATTTTTAAATACCTTCCTTTTACCAAACGACCAATATCTCCTGTGTAAAACCACCCATCATCGTCAATAACTTTACTAGTTTCTTCTGGTTTATTAAAATAGCCCATCATTACATTTGGGCCTTTAATAGTTATTTCTCCTTCCCCGTCTTTCATTCCATCTTCATGAACTAGTTTTAATTCAACACCAGGGATAACAGTTCCTACAGTTCCGTAATGTGCGTCATGAGTATGCGCTAAGTTAACAGAGATTACAGGGGATGTTTCGGATAAACCATAACCTTCTAAGACAGGCATTTGAGCTGCTGTAAATATTTTTGCAATTCTTTCTTGTAGTGCAGAAGCGCCAGAAACAATATATCTTATTTTTCCACCTACGGCTTCTCTCCATTTATTAAATATGATTTTGTTGGCTATTGATAGTTGGAATTCATACCAAATTCCATTAGCGTTATTATATTCATGCTTTAGTCCTAAATTAACTGCCCAAAAAAATAAAACTTTTTTTAATCCTTTTAATTCAGCACCTTTTGATAAAATCTTATCATAAACTTTTTCTAATAGTCTGGGTACTGTTGGCATTATAGTAGGTTGAATTTTTTTTAAATCGTCACCTAGGGTGTCTAAGCTTTGTGCATAGTAAATAGAAACTCCTTTAAACATATAAAAATATTCAATCATTCTTTCAAAAACATGGCAGAGCGGTAAAAAACTAATTGCTCTGTCTTTAAAACCTATTGGAAGTCGTTCTCTTAGAGTTGTAATTTGGCTTATTACATTTGAATGACTTAGCATTACTCCTTTTGGTTTTCCAGTAGTTCCAGATGTATATATAAGAGTAAATAAATCACTTTTTTTTATTGAATTTTGTATACTTAATAATGTGTCAATTTGAGGTTCTTTAATTCCCATTTGAATTATATCTCGCCAATTTTTAATATTTTCTATTTGATCAAAAGAGTAAATTTCTTGAAGACATTCTATTTCTTCATTTAATCCATTTACTCTGTTATAAATTTCTTTTGATCCTACAAAAATGATTTTTGCACCGCAATCTTCAATAATATATTTATATTCTGATCGAGTTATATTAGGATATATAGGGGTATTAATTGCTCCAATTTTATTGATCCCCATATCTACTAGGCTCCATTCAGGTCTATTTGATGAAATGATACATATTTTATCATTTTTTTTAATACCTAAATTAATAAAACCATATGCAATATTATTTGTAATTTCTACATATTCTGATGAACTATATGTTTTCATTTCGCCATCTTCTTGAATTGCTAGCATGTCCTTTTTAGGAAACAAGTTGTGATATCTTTCTGCTAATTGAAATATTTTAATTTCTTCCATAATTAATAGGGGATTTTTTTACTTATTCAATCTAGTGAAAATATTGGAAATATCCATATTTATTACTGAAGGATTAAATTGTTAAAAAATATTTGATTATTTGTTCGCAAGAAAATACTTTAAATATCTATTTTAGAAGAAATATTTTAAATTAATAAATGTCTACAGAAACACTTACTACCGAAAAAGATGCAATATCTATGGGTCTTTTGACCGAAGAATTTGATAAAATTTGTAAAATCTTAAAAAGAACACCTAATCATACTGAGTTAAGTATATTTTCTGTAATGTGGTCTGAACATTGTTCTTATAAGAATTCTATTTTATGGTTAAAAAAATTACCTAAAACAGGAAAACAAATGTTAGTTGAAGCTGGTGAGGAAAATGCTGGACTAGTCGATATTGGAGACGGTTTAGCCTGTGCTTTTAAAATAGAATCCCATAATCATCCATCAGCACTAGAACCCTATCAAGGAGCTGCAACAGGTGTTGGAGGAATTAATAGAGATATTTTTACTATGGGTGCTCGTCCTATAGCGCAATTAAATTCTCTTCGATTTGGTGATATACACTTAAATCGAACTCAGTGGTTATTGAAAGGAGTGGTTAAAGGAATTGGTGATTATGGTAATTCTTTTGGAATTCCAATAGTTGGTGGCGAAACATTTTTTGATAAAAGTTATAATACAAATCCTTTAGTAAATGCGTTTTCTGCAGGTATAATGAAAAAAGGTGATATGATTTCTGCAATAGCAAAAGGTCCTGGTAATCCAGTTTTTATTGTAGGTTCTTCAACAGGTAAAGACGGAATTAATGGCGCAGCATTTGCTTCTAAAGATTTAACTGAGGATTCAGCCGATGACATCCCATCAGTACAGGTTGGCGACCCTTTTCAAGAAAAACTATTACTTGAAGCAACTATGGAATTATCAAAAACTAATGTTCTTATTGGTATGCAAGACATGGGGGCGGCTGGCATTATCTGCTCCACATCTGAAATGAGTAGTGCAGGTAAATGCGGTATGATTATTGATTTAGATAAAGTTCCTGTAAGGCAGAAAATGGATCCATTTGAAATTCTTTTATCTGAGTCCCAAGAACGCATGTTGTTAGTTGTTAAAAAAGGAAAGGAGTCTATTGCTAAGTCTATTTTTAAGAAATGGGATCTCAATTGTGAACAAATTGGTGTTGTTACAGATACAAAAAGGTTAGAGTTTTACTCAGATAATAAATGTATTGCTAATCTACCAGCTGATGCATTAGTCCTAGGTGGTGGAGCACCTATTTATGAGAGGGATTATTTTGAGCCAAAATATTTTTCAGAATACAAAAATTTTGATATGTCCGCTGTTTTACCTCCAGAAAATATTATTGAGGTAGCTAAAGAGATAATTAAAATGCCAAATATCGCTTCTAAAAAATGGATATTTGAACAATATGATTCCATGGTAGGTACAGTTAATATGAGCACAAATGCTCCTTCTGATGCCTCAGTTGTTAATTTAAAAGGCACAAATAAAGCTTTGGTATTAACTGTGGACTGTAATGCAAGATATGTGAAGGCTGATCCTAAAGTTGGATGTGCTATTGCGGTTAGTGAAGCAGCTAGAAATATTGTTTGCTCTGGAGGAAAACCTCTTGCTATTACAAATTGTTTGAATTTTGGAAATCCTTATGATCCTGAAGTTTATTGGCAATTTGTTAATTCAATTCTTGGTATGAAGTGGGCATGTGAATCATTAAAAACTCCAGTGACTGGAGGTAATGTTAGCTTTTATAATCAAACTGTATTAAAAGATGATGCAGAGCCTTGTTTCCCCACACCAACCATTGGTATGGTCGGTCTGATTCAAGATAAAAAAAATGTTATGACACTTGATTTTAAAAATCCAGGTGATATAATTTATTTAATTGGTGAATGTTATGATGATATTGCTTCTTCTGAGTATCTTGCAAATTATCATAATATTAGCGCAAGTCCTGCACCACATTTTGATATGGATCAAGAATTAATATTACAAAAAACAATTTTATCATTAATTGAGAATAAACACATCAAGTCTGCTCATGATATTTCAGATGGTGGTCTCTATGTTTGTCTTATTGAAAGTGGTATAGTTAGAAATTTAGGTTTTGACATTTTTACTAATCATGATTTCAGACAAGATGCATATTTATTCGGTGAATCTCAAAGCAGGGTGGTTGTTACAGTTAGTCCTAATAAAAAAGATAAGTTTGAGAAATATTTAAAAGATAAAATATCATTTACTTCTTTGGGAGAGGTCACTGAAAGTAAAATCATTATTGATGATCTTGATTTTGGCAGTATTAATTCAGTGAAGGATGATTATTTAAACGCCATAGAAAGTATTTTAAAATCATAAATTTATAGTTTGTCTATCCTAGATACAAAAATTGAATTTCTCAAAGGTGTAGGCCCAAAAAGATCAGTGTTATTAAATCAAGAATTGTCTATTTTTTCTTTTTCAGATTTATTAACTTTTTTTCCTTTTAGATATATTGACCGTACTCATTTTCTTAAAATTAATCAAATAAATAACTTCGATATTGATGTTCAAGTAATTGGTATTGTTAAAAATATAAATACAATAGGTGTAGGAAGAAAAAAGCGACTCATTGTTAAGTTTGCTGACGATACTGGTCAAGTTGATTTAGTATTCTTTAAGGGTGTCAGTTGGCTACTTAAATCATTTTTAGTTAATAAAAAGTATCTTATTTTTGGAAGGCCTTCAAAATATGGTAATATAATTTCTTTTGTGCATCCAGAAATAGATATAATTGATTCTAGAAAAGCAACGAGTTTTCACTCAATTTATCCTGTTTACCATTCTACCGAAAAATTAACATCTGTTGGATTAAATAGTAAGGGTATTTCCGAGCTAGTTAAGACATTATTACAAAAGTGTAAAAACCACATCCACGAAAACCTTTCTGATACTATTATAAAAAAATATCACTTTTTAAACAGATCATTTTCCTTTGAAGAAATTCATTTTGCTTCATCTTATCAGAAATTAAAACATGCAATAAAAAGATTTAAGTATGAGGAGTTGTTTTTTCTCCAGATTTCATTGTTAAAACAAAAAAATATTCGTCAAAAAAAACATAAATCATTTATTTTTAACAAGGTCGGCAGTAGGTTTAATGAATTCTATTTTAATTATCTTCAATTTGAGTTAACATCTGCACAGAAGAGAGTTGTGACAGAAATAAGAAATGATTTTTTAACTGGCTTTCAAATGAATAGATTGTTACAAGGAGATGTAGGTTCAGGAAAAACAATTGTTGCTATTCTAGCTATATTACTAGCAAATGATAATGGTTTTCAATCCTGTTTGATGGCACCTACAGAAATACTAGCTAATCAACATTTTAATAGTTTAAAAGAGTTTTCTGATCAATTAAATCTCAATGTAGTTTTGTTGACAGGTAGGACACCTACTAATGAAAAAAAAATTATTCTTAAAGACCTGTTAAATGAATCTATAGATATTATTGTTGGAACGCATGCATTAATCCAAGATAATGTTGTTTTTTCCCGTTTGGGTTTAGTGATTATTGATGAGCAGCATAAATTTGGTGTCGCTCAACGTGCTAAATTATGGAAGAATAAAGAAATTTTACCACATGTTTTAGTAATGACAGCTACTCCGATTCCCCGTACTTTAGCTATGACTGCATATGGTGACTTAGATCTTTCGGTTATTGATGAATTACCACCAAATCGAAAAAAAGTTCTTACTACTCATCATTATTTTAAAGATGTTAAAAAGGTTTATAGTTTTATTTATCAACAATTAAAACAAAAAAGACAAGTTTATGTAGTCTATCCACTTATAGAAGAGAGCAAAGTATTAGATTATAAAAATTTGATGGATGGATTTGAAAATATGAAAGTTATTTTCGAAAAAAAAGGATTCAATGTATCTATGTTACATGGAAAGTTAAGTAGTGAGCAAAAGGAAATGGAGATGCAAAATTTTTTACAAAAAAAGTCTCATTTAATGGTTTCTACTACAGTTATTGAGGTTGGTGTAAATGTTTCTAATGCATCTACTATGGTGATTCAAAATGCGGAAAAATTTGGTCTATCACAGTTACATCAGCTTAGAGGGCGAGTAGGAAGATCTAGTTATCAGTCATATTGTATTTTATTGACATCTAATAAATTAACTAATGATTCACGTAAAAGGATAAAGGCTATGGTTGACACAAATGATGGTTTTCAAATTGCAGAAACTGATCTAGGACTCAGAGGTCCAGGTGATATTTTAGGTACCAGACAAAGCGGTTTAATAAATTTAAAATTATCTAGTTTAGTTAAAGATTATGATTTAGTCGAACTAGCTAGAAAAGATGCGAAATTATTATTAATCTCAGATGCTAATCTTGAACATATTGATAATAGAAAAATTTTTAAATATTTTGTTAATCACTATCAGAAATTATTAAAATGGAGTACAGTTTCTTAGTATTTTCAATTTTTATCATATAAATACTAGTTTCTATATTTAAATCTTTACTACATTTACTGTAAATAATTTTAAAATGAAGATATCATATAATTGGTTAAAAGATTATCTAGATTTATCAATTGGTTCAAACGATTTAGCAGATATTTTGACTTCCACTGGTTTGGAAGTTGAAGGTGTTAGTCAGGTTTTTTCTTCATTTGAGCACTTGGTTGTGGGCAAGGTTATAGATTGTTATCAGCACCCAGATGCTGACAGATTAAAGATAACAAAAGTAGATGTTGGTCATAATATAAATCAAATTATTTGTGGTGCTCCTAACGTTAGAAAGGGCCAGTATGTAGTTGTAGTGTTGCCAGGAAATTATTTAACTAATATTAAAGGTGAATCTTTTAAAATTAAAAAAACTAAAATTAGAGGAAAGTGGTCCGAAGGAATGATTTGTGGAGAGGATGAAATTGGATTAGGATATAATCATGAAGGTATTATAGAATTGACAAAAGATTGTAAAGTGGGAGATTTGGTGTCTAATTATTTTAAGGTAAATAAAGATCAAGTTCTTGACATTGGATTAACTCCAAATAGAACGGATGCTTTTGGTCATATTGGTGTATGTAGAGATCTATATGCTTACTTTATGCATAGGTCTAAAAAAATCAATTTTACTCTTCCTGATACATCTTTTTACAAGGCTGGGGAGTCCAATCTTTCATTAACTTTAGATAATCAATCTAGTGATTTATGTTCCCAGTATTATGGTGTCTGCATTGATAATGTTAATGTGAAGCCATCTCCAATCTGGTTGCAGTCTAAGCTTATTTCAGTCGGATTAAAACCTGTTAATAATATTGTTGATATAACAAATTATGTTTTACATGAAACAGGTAGTCCCTTGCATGCATATGATTATGATAAGATTGAAGAATCTAATTTAATTATTAGAAGGGCCAAAAAGAGTGAATTATTTCGAACCTTGGACTCTAATGAGATTAGTTTATCTTCAGAAAACTTAATTATATGTGATAAAAATAAACCCTTGTGTTTAGCCGGCATTATGGGTGGAATTGATTGTAATGTTAACAGTAAAACTCAACGTATATTTTTAGAGAGTGCTTTTTTTAACTCTTCTAATGTACGAAAAACTTCAAAACAATATGGTATACAAACAGACTCTTCATATCGTTTTGAAAGAGGTGTGGATTATAATAATAGTTTATTTGCTTTACATAGGTCGGCTTTATTAATCAAGGATATTTGTGGAGCTAAAATTGGACAGGAAGTGTCCTTTACTACTTCACAAATGAATTATAATGAAATTGATTTCTCATTTAAGTATTGTTTTAATATTCTTGGACATAAAATAGACCAAAATAATATTTTATCAATTTTAAAGCATTTAGATTTTGAAATTTTAACACAAACAGATGATATTATTAAGTTAAAAGTGCCTAGTTTTAGAGTTGATGTTACTAGACCAATAGATGTGGTAGAAGAAATTTTGCGAATTTATGGTTATAATAATGTGCCTGAGTCAAAATATATAAAATTTCAGCCAACTATATCTTCAACTATTTCTAAGAATGATATTAAACTTCATATATCAAGTTTATTAGCTTCCAAAGGTTTTTGTGAAATTCAAAATAATTCTTTGACATCTGAAAAAACTACCAGGTTTGATGGTGAGTCTAAGTTAAGTCCAGTTAAGTTGTTGAATCCTTTAAGCAATGATTTAGCTATCATGAGGACCAATATGTTCTCAAGTGCTTTAAATGTGATTCACCATAATTTAAACAGACAGATATTTAATTTAAAAGTTTTTGAATTTGGAAAAGTTTATGGTTTATGTGATAAGAATAAATATCATGAAGACGAACATCTTACGATTTGTGTGACAGGTATTTTTAAAGGTGGAAGTTGGAATGATAAAGCCAAGAAGATTGATTTTTTTATAATTAAGGGGGTGTTAGATCAAATTATACAAAAAAGTAGTCTCTCAGTTAATGATTTATCGCTGCTTGATACTCCTAAGAGTTATAGTTCTTTAAATTCATCCTATTTCTTTAAAAAAGAAGTGATAGCTGAGTGCGGAATGTTTTCTAATGAATTCTTACAACTTCATGGGATAAAAAAAGATGTATATTTTATTGATATTCATGTTAATTCGTTTTTCAAGTACTTTAGTTCACATAATACGCAATACAGTCCTATTCCAAAATTTCCATCTATTAAAAGAGATTTGTCATTGTTAATCGATAAAGATATTTCTTTTTTTGAGATAAAAAATTTGATAAATAATTTAAATATTTATTTGTTAAAAAAGATTGATTTATTTGATGTTTATGTTGGTGATAAAGTTGATGAAAATAAAAAATCATACTCTTTATCATTTTTATTTCAAGACAAAAAGAGAACTCTTACAGATCTAGAGGTTGATAAAATTATGAAACGAATTTATAAGAATTTAAATTCTAAACTTAGTATTGAGTTAAGAGACGGAGAACTTTAATGAGATGTTTAACCGTGTAACTTAACATCTTTTGCTGTAATTGTATCTTCAGATAAAATGATTAGTCTTTCAATTACATTTCTTAATTCCCTAATATTTCCCGGCCAATTATATTCCTTAAGCATTGAAATTGCATCACTATCAATATGTTTTTTTACAACACCATGACTTTTACAAATTACTTCTAAAAAGTAATCTACTAATAATGGAATATCTTCACTCCTTTCTTTTAAAGAAGGCATCTGAATAGGAATTACACTTATTCTATGTAAGAGGTCTTCTCTAAAATTTTTATTTAAAATTTCATCTTGTAGGTTTTTATTTGTTGCAGCAATTACTCTTACATTAATATTGATTTCTTTTTCACCCCCGACTCGACTTATTTTATTTTCTTGTAGTGCTCTTAGAACTTTGGCTTGTGCAGACAAAGACATGTCTCCAATTTCATCAAGAAATAAAGTTCCTTGATCGGCTAATTCAAATTTGCCTTTTTTTAATTTATGGGCAGATGTAAATGATCCTTTTTCATGTCCAAATAATTCACTTTCTATTAATTCAGAGGGAATGGCTGCACAATTAACCTCAATCATTGGGATTTTTGACCTGTTACTTTGCCTGTGAATGGAATGGGCAACTAGTTCTTTACCAGTTCCATTTTCGCCTGTAATAAGTACTCGAGCTTCAGTTGGGGCAATTTTTTCAATTATATTTCTAATGGCATTCATTTTTTGTGAATCACCAATCATATTATCTTTATTACCAAATTTTTTTCTTAAAATTTTATTTTCCTTTTTGAGTGTTTGGTTATTTAAGCCATTTCGAATTGTAGTTAACAGTCTGTTTAAATCTGGTGGTTTTGATATATAATCAAAAGATCCTTTTTTAATACATTCAATAGCTGTCTCTATGTCACCATGGCCTGAGATCATTACAAATGGTGTGTCAATCCCCAAGTGTATGCTTTTCTCTAAAACCTCAATGCCATCCATTTTTGGCATTTTAATATCACAAATAATTAGATTATAATTTTTTTCAGTGATTTTTTTAAAACCTTCTTCACCATTAGATGCTTCATCAATTTGAAACTTTTTGTTTTCATCTAATAATATATTTTTTAAAACATTTCTTATGGCAATTTCATCTTCTATAATTAATATTTTCTGCATGATTTTAAAAAATAATTAATTAAACATTTCTTTGACTTTTTCAAAAAATGACTTTTGATTTTTAGGTTGGGGCTTAAATTCCTTTGCATCATTTTGTTGTATAAAAAAGTCTTTTTGATCTTTATTTATTTTTCCAGGGGTCCATATATTAATGTGGACCAATAAGTCACCTTTTGTTCTAGATTCAATATCAGTGATTCCTTTGGCCTTTAATCTTAAAATTTTTCCACTTTGTACACCATTTTGTATTGTGATTTTCGCTTTCCCTGAAATAGTTGGTATTTCAACTTCACATCCTAAAATAGCATCAGGAATACTAATATATAAATCATAATGTAGGTTTCTGCCTTCTCTTTTAAGATCGGGATGAGGTTCTTCCGTGATCAATATGTGTAAATCACCAGGAATACCCTGGTAAGGTGCATGGTTTCCTTTTTGACTGATTTTTAGTTGCATCCCTTCAGAAACTCCTGCTGGTATTGTTATTTCAGTTAATTCTTCTTTCTGGATCATTCCTTGCGCATCAGTTTGAGGAGAACGTTTTGTAATTACTTTTCCACTTCCTTGACAATTTCCACATGTTGATGTAGTTTGCATTTGACCTAAAATTGTATTAGCGATTTTTGTAACAGTTCCCCTCCCGCCACAAACAGTACATGTTTGATATTGTGTATTTGGATCAGGGACTAAACGTTTTATTTTAATTTTTTTTGTTACTCCTTCATGGATTTCTTTTAAACTTAATTTAATACGAATTCTTAAATTACTTCCTTTATTTATTCTTCGGTCTGATGTTTGGCGACCAAATGCACTTCCAAAAATATCTCCAAAAATATCTCCGTGTTGCTCAAAGATGTCACTCATGTTAGAAAATCCTCCAAAACCTCTTGAGCCAGACATTCCCTGATGCCCAAATTGATCATATCTTGATTTTTTTTCAGGATTACTTAAAACTTCATATGCTTCTGCCGCTTCTTTAAATTTCTCCTCTGCTGCTTTGTCGCCCTCATTCCTATCAGGGTGATACTTGACTGCAAGCTTTCTGTAAGCTTGTTTAATTTCTTTATTGTTAGCGTTTTTTGTTACGCCAAGCACTTCATAGTAGTCTCGTTTACTCATTTTCCAATTATTACTTTGGGGTACCTTATAATTTTTTCATCTAGTAAATAACCAGCTTCAATTTCTTCAATGACCTTGCCTTTTTTCTTTTTGTCTTTGACATCTAGGCTGCTGATAGCTTCATGTTTTTCTACGTCAAATGTTTCAAGAGTTTTAATTTCTATTCTTTTTAAATTATGTTTAAATAAGATATCTTGAAACTTTTGGCTAATCAATAAATAGCCCTTTACATCTTTTTCATTAGTTTTTTTTGCTCTATCAAAATCATCTAAAATAGTTAGTATTGGATTAACAATGCTTTCCTTGCCATATTTAATTGAGTCTTGTTTCTCCTTTCGTGTGCGTTTTTTATAGTTTTCAAATTCTGCAGCTAGTCTAAGATATTTATCTTTTAGTTCACTTATTTCATTTTCAAGAGTTTTTATTTGAGCTTTTGTTTTTTTAGCCATAGTTTTTTTAATTTAATTAAAAATGTGTCAAATATCTAGCCAAACTACAACTTGATGACATAATGACACACTTTATATTCTTTCAATTGATGCTCCAAGTGCCTGAAGTCTTTTGTCAATATCTTCATAACCTCTGTCAATCTGTTCAATGTTATGAATAACACTTGTTCCTTTTGCAGATAATGCAGCAATTAATAATGAAATCCCTGCTCTTATGTCAGGAGATGTCATGACAGTTCCTTTTAATGAATATTCTCTATTTATTCCAGTTATAGTTGCCCTGTGTGGATCACATAGAATTATTTGCGCTCCCATTTCTATCAATTTATCTACAAAAAACAATCTACTTTCAAACATTTTTTGATGAATTAAAATATTCCCATTTGCTTGAGTAGCAGTAACAAGAATAATACTTAATAAATCAGGTGTAAAGCCTGGCCATGGTGAGTCTGAAATAGTTAGAATTGAGCCATTTATAAATTTTTTAATTGTATAATTTTTTTGTTTTTTTACAATAATATCATCCTTGTTTAATTCAATTTTAATGCCCATCTTTTGAAAAACAGTAAGTATGTTTCCTAGATTTTTGATTGAAGCATTTTTAATTCTAATTTCAGACTGGGTCATAGCAGCTAGTCCAATCCAACTGCCTATTTCAATCATATCAGGAAGAATTTTGTGATTGCAGCCAGATAATTTTTTCACCCCTTTAATTTCTAATAGGTTTGATCCTATTCCTGATATTTTAGCGCCCATTGAGTTTAGCATTTTACATAATTGTTGAATGTAAGGTTCACATGCAGCATTATAAATTGTTGTTAATCCTTTTGCTAAAACTGCTGTCATTATGATATTAGCTGTTCCGGTTACTGATGCTTCTTCTAAAAGCATATAGTTTCCGGTTAGTTTATTGCAACTTAATTCATAAGATTCATTAGTGGTTTTTTTAAATACCACACCTAGTTTACTTAGTCCTGTAAAGTGAGTGTCAAGTCTACGGCGTCCTATTTTATCTCCACCTGGTGGATATAAAATTGCTTTTCCAAATCTACCAATTAGGGGTCCCATAATCATAATTGATCCTCTAATTTTTTGACTATTTTTTTTAAAATCGTCGTTTTTCAAGTAGTCAATGTTTATATTTTTAGCTTCAAAAGAATAGGTTTTTTTGTTTTTTTGTACAATATCAACACCTAATCCTTTGAGTATATCAATTAGGCACATCACATCAATAATATTTGGAATATTACTAATAGTTATTTTTTTGTTTGTTAACAAAGTTGCAGATATAATTTGAAGTGCTTCATTTTTAGCACCTTGTGGTTGGACTGAACCAGATAATTTTTTTCCACCAATAATTTTAAAGCTTCCCATTTATTTTCTTGTGTAATGTTTTTTTTGTGATTTTTTGTAAAATGTTTTTTTTCGGATTGGATTGTGAGTTTGATATACAGGAATAACTTTAGTTTTGTCTAAATTGAGTTCCTTTTGGGCAAAGTGTTCCAGATCAGACCATATTTGGAAATCTTGGACATTTGACTGATTCCAATTGAGGAAAGATCGTTTCATTTGTTGAGCTATGTGATTTAAAAGATAGCTTCTAAGTTTTTCATCACTAATTTTTACAGCTTCATGAATAAGTTCAATAATTAATTTTCCATAATGTTTAAACTTTACAGTCCCTTGAGTATTATCTATTCTAGCAGATTGACTTGCTTTTGTTTCTAATGAGGGTTTTGGGTAAGGTGAGTTTATTTCGAGTTTATTTTGACACATAATTTGTAAATGATCCCATAATTTATGTCTATATTCTTCTGCATCTCTTAAGTGAGGATTGAGGTTCCCCATAATATTAATTAACACCATGGCTTGTTGATTCCTTTTTTGTTCATTTTTAATTCCCATTAAACTATTTGCCATTGAGTGAATATGTCTTCCGTATTCAGGAATAATTAGTGGAGATAATTCAGTATTATATTTCATCTGTTAATATTTAAATAAAGTTGCAAACTTATGAAAGTTAATGAAGTTTTCTTGTAAAGATTATAATATAATCTCAAATTTAGCAAATTTAGTTAATAAAGTTTTTAATCCATGTTCATTAAACATAACTGTGATTTTTTGATTGCCATCACTGTTATCAATTTTTTGAATATTACCATATCCAAAGATATTATGCTTTATTTTCATTCCAACTTTAAGGTTTCTTTTATCTTGATATTTTTCATTTGCAATTTTTCTTAATCCGGTTGGATTAATTTTTTTTGGAATTGTTATTTTATTAATTTTTCTTTTTCCAAAGAATGAGTAGTTTTCGAATTCATTTTTTAATTCTTTATCAAGACAATGTTCGATATTGTCAATAAACATACTTCTTTCAGATTGTTGTATTGTTCCAAATTGGAATCGATTTAAAGAGTAAGATAAAGTAACTTTTTTACTTGCACGTGTAATTGCGACATAGAGTAGTCTTCTTTCTTCCTCCACACCATTTGGAACTTTAATGCTTCTTTGTGACGGAAATAGTCCGTTTTCAAGTCCAACAATGTATACATATGGAAACTCTAATCCTTTTGATTGGTGAATAGTCATAAGAGAAACTTTACTTTCATTAGTTTTATCCTCTTTAGTTTCGTCGAGTGATATTTCGTTGATAAAATCTGCAAGCGAATTGTTATTCTTTTTTAAAGAAAACAATTTTAAACTATTGAATAATTCGCTTATGTTTTCAATTCTGTTGATATTTTCGTCAGTTGGGTCATCCTTAAGTTTTCTAACTAAACCAGTCGTTTCAATTAATAGTTCAGCAGTTTCAAAAATATTATTGTCAGATTTAATTAGGTTTTTTATGATTTCTTTAAATATAACCAGCTTGTTTTTAGTTCCTGCATTAATTTGAATCTCATCAAAAGTTTCATCGTTAAGTGTGTTCCATATAGATTTTTTTTCATCAGTTGCCTTGTTTCTCACTTTATCAATAGTGGTAGAGCCAATTCCTCTAATTGGATAATTAATGATTCTTAATAAAGATTCGTTATCGTCAGGATTTAAAATCAATTTAAAATATGCCATTATATCTTTAATTTCTTTTCTCTGATAAAATGAAAGACCACCATATATTTTATATTTAATGCCTCTTCTTCTTAGTCCGTCTTCTAGGACTTTTGATTGACTGTTATTTCTATAAAGTATGGCATGTTTATGATTTGTGGCAGGCTGATTAGAAATTAATCTATGAATAATTTCAGCAGTTTTATCGCCTTCAATTCGGTCATTGTAGTATTCGATTAATTGAACTGGTTCACCTTTTTCATTTTCACTAAATATAGTTTTTTCAATTTTTTGTTTATTAAAATTTATAAGAGTATTTGCCGCATGAACTATATTTTTTGTAGATCTATAATTTTGTTCTAGTTTAAATTCTCTTACGTTGCTATAGTTTAATTTGAAGTTAAATATATTATTGATGTTTGCACCTCTAAATGAGTATATACTTTGAGAGTCATCTCCTACAATACATATGTTTTGATATTTTTGACCTAGAAGTTGTATTATTGCATCTTGTACTTTGTTGGTGTCTTGGTATTCATCGATCAAAATGTATTTAAATAATTCCTGATACTCTTTTAGTATTTCTTTATTGCTAGAAAATAAATTATAAGTATTGATTAGTAGGTCATCAAAGTCCATTGAGTTTGATTGAGCACATAATTCACAATATTCTTGGTATATTTCAAAAAACTTTTCTCGTTTATTAATTTTATCATTTTGCATTAACTCATAATTGAGTTTATATTTTTTGCTGTCAATTAGTTGGTTTTTCATAATTGATATTTTAGAAAAAATATATTTTGCATTGTAATGCTCTTTATCTAGGTTACGATCTTTTATTATTCTTCGAATTATTTTTACAGAGTCTTCATTGTCATATATCGTAAAGTTGAACTCGTAGCCTAAAGAATGTGACTCATTTCTAAGAATTTTTGCAAAAACAGAATGAAATGTTCCCATCCAAACTGAGTAGGCTTCCTGCGTATTCGTAATGTTGTATACACGCTGTTTCATTTCATTTGCAGCTTTGTTAGTAAATGTTAAAGCAAGGATGTTTTTAGGTTTTATACCTTGATTAATTAAATGGGCTATTCTCTCAGTAATTACACGTGTTTTACCCGATCCAGGACCAGCAATAATTATAACTGGCCCTTCTATTTGCTGTACTGCACTTTCTTGTTGTGGGTTGAGTTGGATAGCAGAATTGTCTTTATTCATTGAGTACTTTTTTAAACAGTGAAATTTTTGATAAAATTATTATTATTTACAATATTATCACTCAAATTCAATTTATTTATTTTAATCAATTAATTTTTCATGTTGCACATTTTGTATTTTCCATAACACACTTGCTATCAGAGTTTTACAAAAAAAATAATATTTTAATTTTTTAAAAAAATATCTTCAAGGGTAAAAAAAAGAAAAATTAGGTTTGATATAAGGATTAAAATTTATAGATTTGCAAACCATTTTTGAAAATGGATTTTTAATATGATTTATAACAGATTTAATTTAAAATAATATGCCCACTATACAACAATTAGTTCGAAAAGGTAGAAAGTCATCGGTTAAAAAGAGTAAGTCCTTGGCATTAAGTGCGTGTCCTCAAAGACGAGGGGTCTGTACTAGGGTTTATACTACTACACCTAAAAAACCAAATTCTGCAATGAGAAAGGTTGCAAGAGTTAGATTAACAAATGGATATGAGGTAAATGCATATATCCCTGGTGAAGGACACAATTTACAAGAACACTCTATTGTATTAGTAAGAGGTGGGAGAGTGAAAGATTTACCAGGTGTGAGGTATCACATAGTTAGAGGGGCATTAGATACTGCTGGGGTAGAGGGAAGAAATCAAAGAAGATCCAAATATGGAACAAAAAGAGCTAAGAAAAAATAATTAATTAAGTAAAATTTATTAAGTGAGAAAATCTAGAGCAAAAAAAAGAATTTTATTACCAGATCCAAAATTTGGAGATAAGTTAGTAACGCGATTTGTGAACACGATGATGATGAGTGGTAAAAAGAACTTAGCATTTAAAATCTTTTATGATGCTATGGAAATTGTTGAAAAAAATAATCCATCTGATGAGGAGTCGTCTGTTGATGTCTGGAAAAAAGCATTATCAAATGTAATGCCACAAGTTGAAGTTAGGAGTAGAAGAATTGGTGGAGCAACATTTCAAATCCCAATGGAAATTAGACCTGAAAGAAAAGTCTCTATGGGTATGACCTGGATGATAAAATTTGCGAGAAAAAGAAATGAGAAATCTATGGCTCAAAAATTGGCCGCAGAAATATTAGCAGCATATAAGGAAGAAGGAGCCTCTATTAAGAAGAGATCAGAAGTTCACAAAATGGCTGAAGCAAATAAAGCATTTTCACATTTTAGATTTTAAATAAATATATTATGGCGCAAAGAGATTTAAAATATACAAGGAATATAGGTATTATGGCCCACATAGATGCTGGTAAGACAACAACAACGGAAAGAGTTTTGTATTATACTGGTTTAAGTCATAAAATTGGTGAGGTTCATGACGGTGCTGCTACTATGGATTGGATGGAACAAGAACAAGAGAGAGGTATAACAATTACTTCTGCTGCAACGACAACAAACTGGAAGTTCCGAAATGAGGAATTTAAAATGAATATCATCGATACTCCTGGTCACGTTGATTTCACAGTAGAAGTTGAAAGGTCCTTAAGAGTTTTGGATGGAGCTGTAGCTTTGTTTTGCGCATCTGGTGGTGTTGAGCCACAATCTGAAACTGTTTGGCGTCAAGCTGATAGATATAACGTTCCACGAATAGGCTTTGTAAATAAAATGGATCGAATCGGAGCAGACTTTTTTAGATGTGTTGATCAGGTTAAGGAAAGACTCAATGGTAATCCAATTCCTTTACAAATTCCAATTGGAGCAGAAGATGATTTTAAGGGCGTAGTTGACTTAGTTACTATGAAAGGAATTATTTGGAATGAGGAGGATTTAGGGATGACCTATAAAGAAATTGAAATTCCTGAAGAACTTAAATCTATTGCTACTGAATGGAGGGAAAAGATGTTAGAAGCTGTAGCAGAATCAGACGAACAATTAATGGAAAAATATTTTGATGATCCATCATCAATCACTTCTGATGAAATTGAAGGTGCAATTAGAAAAGCTACATTGAATATGAGTATTACTCCTATGCTGTGCGGTTCGGCCTTTAAGAATAAGGGAGTTCAAACTCTATTGGATAACGTAATGTTATATTTGCCTAGTCCATTAGATGTTCCATCAATTACAGGTGTTAACCCCAAAACAGACGAAGAAGTAGAAAGAAAACCTGAAAATTCAGAACCTTTCGCAGCACTAGCATTTAAGATTGCTACTGACCCATTTGTTGGTAGGTTATGTTTCTTTAGAGTATATTCTGGTGTTTTGCCTGCAGGTTCGTATATATATAATACTAGGTCTGGATCTAAGGAAAGGATCTCTCGTATATTTCAAATGCATTCAAATTCTAGGAACGCTTTGGATAAAATCGAAGCTGGGGATATTGGCGCAGCTGTTGGTTTTAAAGATATTAGAACAGGTGATACTCTTTGTGTAGAAAATGAACAAGTTGTTTTAGAGTCCATGGATTTTCCTGATCCAGTAATTGGAATTGCTGTTGAACCAAAAACACAAAATGATGTAGATAAATTAGGTGTTGCATTAGGTAAACTTTCAGAAGAAGATCCGACCTTTCAAGTTAAAACAGATCACGACACAGGTCAAACAATCATATCAGGGATGGGAGAATTGCATTTAGAAGTACTTGTTGATAGACTTAAAAGAGAATTTAATGTTGAATGTAATCAAGGAGCACCACAGGTAAATTATAAAGAAGCTATTAAAGGTTCAGTTGAACATAGGGAGGTTTATAAAAAACAAACGGGTGGTAGAGGAAAGTTTGCAGATATTATATTTTCAATTGAGCCTAATGATGATAAAGAAAATCCAGGTCTGATTTTTATTGATAAGGTTAAGGGAGGTAACATTCCAAAAGAATTCATCCCTTCTGTTAAAAAAGGATTTGAAGATTCCATGAAAAATGGTGTTTTGGCTGGTTACGAAGTTGATTCAATGAAAGTAACTTTAAAGGATGGTTCGTTTCATGCAGTTGATTCGGATCAGTTGTCTTTTGAAATTTGTGCAAAGTCTGCTTTCAGAGAAGCATTGCCAAA
The DNA here is from genome assembly GCA_002171975.2 of Flavobacteriales bacterium TMED191. Classification (NCBI taxonomy): domain Bacteria; kingdom Pseudomonadati; phylum Bacteroidota; class Flavobacteriia; order Flavobacteriales; species Flavobacteriales bacterium TMED191. Next base: position 31,702 of record NHIO02000040.1, on the reverse strand, counting down.
ATGTCAGCCAGTATTGCTGGAGCCATTTATGAAGCTTGAAGTTGTTACTCCTGAGGCAAACATGGGTGATGTAATAGGTGATTTAAATAAACGAAGAGGTTTAATTGAAGGGACAAGTGAAAGAAGTGGTGCAACAATTGTAAATGCAAAAATTCCATTATCAGAAATGTTTGGGTATGTTACAGATCTTAGAACAATAACTTCTGGTCGTGCTACATCAACTATGGAGTTTAGTCATTATGATCAGGTTCCTAAAAATATTGCGGATGAAGTAATAGCTAAAAATAAAAAAGTAGAAGCATAAGATATGAGTCAGAGAATAAGAATAAAATTAAAATCATATGACTATAATTTAGTCGATAAATCTGCAGAGAAGATAGTTAAAACTGTAAAATCTACAGGAGCAGTGGTTAGTGGACCTATTCCACTTCCAACCAATAAAAAGATATTTACTGTTTTAAGGTCACCTCATGTTAATAAAAAATCAAGAGAACAATTTGAATTGAACTCTTATAAAAGATTATTAGATATATATAGTACTTCAACTAGTACGGTAGATGCACTAATGAAATTAGAGTTACCAAGTGGTGTTGAAGTAGAAATAAAAGCTTAGTTATGGCAGGTATTATAGGAAGAAAAATTGGAATGAGTAGTTTTTATGATGTAAAAGGAAAAAATATTCCTTGCACTATGGTAGAAGCTGGACCATGTATTGTTACACAGGTCAAAGATATTGACACTGACGGTTATGCATCTGTGCAATTAGGTTTTGATGATAAAAAGTCTATCAAAACTACAAAGTCAGAGCTAGGACATGCAAAAAAAGCTAACACTTCTGCAAAAAAGATGTATTTAGAATTTGAAAATAATTTTACAGAAACTAGTGATGATGGCAAGGTTAACAAAAGAGATATTAAGTTAGGTGATATTGTAAACGTCGATTTATTTAAGGAAGGTGAATATGTCGATGTTACTAGCACTAGTAAAGGAAAGGGGTTTCAGGGCGTTGTGAAAAGACACGGTTTTGCTGGAGTTGGTGATGCTACACATGGTCAACACAATAGAATGAGAGCACCTGGGTCTATTGGTGCTGCATCTTATCCAGCTAGAGTATTTAAAGGCATGCGTATGGGTGGACGTATGGGCGGCAAGAAGGTAACAGTTAAAAATCTACAAGTATTAAAGATTTTGAAAGAAAAAAATGTAATCATATTAAAAGGTGCTGTTCCAGGACCTAATAATGGATATTTAAATATTACAAACTAATGAAATTACCAGTATTAAATATTAAAGGAAAAGACACAGGAAGACAAGTTACTCTTGATAAGTCCATATTTGGTGTTGAAGCTCACAATCATTCTGTATATCTAGCAGTTAAGCAATTCAGAGCAAATAATAGACAAGGAACTAGTAAGTCAAAGGAAAGAGGTGAAATAACTGGTAGTACACGAAAAATTAAGAAACAGAAGGGGACAGGAACCGCTCGTGCAGGAAGTATTAAAAATCCGTTGTTTAGAGGTGGAGGTCGTGTTTTTGGACCTATTCCTAGAGATTATAATTCTAAGTTAAATAAGAAGGTAAAGAATTTAGCACGTTTTTCGGCTCTAAGTGATAAAGCGAATTCTAAAAACCTACTAGTTGTAGAAGATTTTGATTTCAAAACTCCAAAAACTAAGGAATATATTGCCCTTTTAAATAACTTAGGTGTAGTAAATGAAAAGACTATGCTGGTTTTATCTGAGAATAATAAGTCTATTATATTATCAGCGCGAAATTTATCAAAAACTAATGTCGTGTCTGCAAGTGAAATAAATGTTTATAATATTTTAGATGCCTCTAAATTAATTATAGTTGAAAGTGCATTGAAAAATTTAAAAAAATAATTTAAATGGATTTAATAATAAAACCTTTAGTAACTGAAAAAATAACAAATCAAACAGAACTCTTTAACAGATATGCATTTGTTGTATCTAAATCTGCTAACAAAATTGATATTAAAAAATCAATAGAGGGTCTTTATGATGTTAAAGTTAAATCCGTGAGAACTATGAATTATTATGGTAAAAGTAAAAGTAAATTTACTAAAGCAGGTGTTGTTCGGGGTAAAAAAAGTGCTTTTAAAAAAGCTATTGTTGAATTAATTGATGGAAATAGTATAGATTTTTATAATAACGTGTAATTATGGCAATAAAAAAAATAAATCCTTTAACACCTGGTCAGCGTTTTAAAGTTGTTACAACATTTGATGATGTAACCGCTTCAAAACCTGCAAAGGCTTTAACAAAAGTAAAGACTCGAAGCGGAGGAAGAAATAATGATGGTAGAATGACAATGAGGTACCTAGGAGGTGGTCACAAGAAGAAATATCGAATTATTGATTTCAAACGAGATAAGTTTGGAATTCCTGCAACTGTAAAGACTATAGAGTACGATCCCAATAGAACAGCTAGAATTGCACTTTTGTTTTATGCTGATGGAGAAAAAAGATATATAATCGCTCCTAAAGACTTAGAGGTTGGTAGTCAATTAATTTCAGGCAAAGGTATAGCGCCAAATATTGGTAATACGCTATTTCTTTCGGATATTCCATTAGGTACTACTGTACATAATGTAGAGCTTTCTCCTGGAAAGGGTGCTTCTTTTGCAAGAAGTGCAGGAGCAGGAGTGCAGTTAGTTGCCAGAGAGGGAAAATATGCAACATTAAAGTTACCAAGTGGTGAAACAAGATTAGTTTTGGTTACTTGTTTAGCTACTATAGGTGTCGTATCCAACTCAGAACACGGTTTGCAAAAATCAGGAAAAGCGGGGCGAAACAGATGGTTTGGTAGAAGACCAAGGACAAGAGGTGTAGCTATGAACCCTGTTGATCATCCTATGGGTGGAGGTGAAGGAAAAGCATCAGGTGGACATCCTCGATCTAGAAACGGAGTTCCAGCCAAGGGATTTAAAACAAGAGCTAAGAAAAAGTTATCAAATAAATATATTGTAAAACGCAGAAAATAAAGTATGGGAAGATCGTTAAAAAAAGGACCTTATGTACATTATAAACTACTAAAAAAGGTAGAAGCTAATGTGGCTAGTAATAAAAAGACTGTTATTAAAACGTGGAGTAGATCTTCAATGATTATTCCAGATTTTGTTGGTCAAACTTTTGCTGTGCACAATGGCAAACAATTTGTTCCAGTGTTTATAACAGAAAATATGGTAGGACATAAACTAGGAGAATTTTCACCAACTAGGTCATTTAGAGGTCACGGAGGTAAGAAAAGATAATATTAAGTATAGTTAAATGGTAGATAAAAAAACAAATAATACAATTGAAAAAACAAGCTCATTTGACAGAAAAGAGGTAGTTGCAAAATTAAAAAATTGTCCTACTTCACCTAGAAAAATGAGACTAGTTGCAGATCAGATTAGAGGTGTCAATATTGATAAGGCATTGATTTTATTAAAACATAGTACAAAGGAAGCTTCAATTAGATTAGAGAAGCTATTACTTTCAGCAATATCTAATTGGCAAATGAAACATGGATCTGAAAGTAGTGAGTTAATTATTACAAAAATATTTGTTGACTCTGGTAGAATGCTAAAAAGAATGCAGCCTGCTCCACAAGGTAGAGCACATAGAATTAGAAAACGTTCAAATCATGTAACAATAATGGTCGGTTTAAAAGATATAAATTAATTATGGGACAAAAAACAAATCCAATAGGCAATAGACTAGGTTTTATAAGAGGTTGGGATTCAGCTTGGTATGGTGGTAAAGATTTTGGTGATAGAATTTTAGAAGATTATGAAATACGTAAATACCTTCACGCGAGATTAAAAAAAGCTAGTGTTTCAAAGATTGTTATTGAAAGAACATTGAAAATTATCACAGTTACAATTAGTACATCTAGGCCAGGTCTTATTATTGGAAAGGGAGGACAAGAAGTTGATAAATTAAAAGAGGAATTAAAAAAAATCACCTCCAAAGAAGTTCAGGTTAATATTTATGAAATTAAACGTCCTGAACTTGATGCTAAGTTAGTTGCTAGAAATATTGCCAATCAAATTGAAGGTAGATTTCCATATAGAAGGGCAACAAAGATGGCAATTGCAGCCGCAATGAGAATGGGAGCTGAAGGTATAAAAGTACAAGTTTCAGGAAGGTTAAATGGAGTCGAGATGGCTAGGTCTGAAATGTATAAAGAAGGCAGAACCCCTCTCCATACATTTCGTGCGGATATTGATTATGCCATTGAAGAAGCACTAACAACATATGGTTTAATTGGAGTTAAAGTTTGGATATGCAAAGGCGAGGTTTATGGTAAGCGGAGTTTGACACCCATTGAAACAATTGTTGTAGGTACTAAGAGAGGTTCAAATCGTGGTTCAAATCGTGGTTCAAGTCGTGGTTCAAATAGAAGTTCGAATCAAAGAAAAAAAAATAGATAATAAATAAGTATTATGCTACAACCAAAGAAAACAAAATATAGAAAAAGTCAAAAGGGGAAAATGAAAGGTAATGCTCAACGAGGAGCAACCTTAAATTTTGGTTCTTATGGCATCAAGTCCTTGGATGAATGTTTTGTTACAGCTAGGCAGATAGAGGCAGCACGTATTGCTGCCACCAGATATATGAAAAGAGAAGGGCAACTTTGGATCCGTATCTTTCCAGATAAAGTACTTACTAAAAAACCTGCTGAAGTTAGAATGGGTAAGGGAAAAGGAGCCCCAGAATATTGGGTTGCTGTAGTAAAGCCTGGAAGGATGTTGTTTGAATGTGATGGAGTGAGTGAAGAGATTGCTTCAGAAGCTCTTAGGTTAGCTGCACAAAAATTACCAGTTAAAACAAAATTTATTAAAAGACGGGATTTAATTAATTAATTATGGCTAATAAAAACTTAATAAGTGAGATGACTNATTTGGAACTTCTAAAGAAATTAGAAGACGATAGAGCTTCATTTAAAAAAATGAAATTATATCATAAAACTGCCACTTTGGATAATCCAATATCATTAAGATCAAGAAGGCGAGAAATTGCAAAATTGTTAACAGAGATTAATAAAAGAAAAATAAAATGAGTGATAGAAAACTAAGAAAAGAAAGAGTTGGTGTTGTTTCAAGTATTTCCATGGATAAGTCAATTATGGTTGCAGTAGAAAGACGTGTTAAACACCCTAGATATGAAAAGTTTGTTAAAACAACATCAAAATTTATGGCTCATGATGAAAAAAATATATGTAATGTAGGAGACACCGTTTCTATTATGGAAACACGTCCTATGAGTAAACGTAAATGTTGGAGATTAGTTGAGATTTTAGAAAAAGCAAAATAATATGTTACAACAAGAATCATTATTAAACGTCGCAGATAACACAGGTGCAAAAAAAGTACTTTGCATTAGAGTGCTCGGAGGAACAAAACGAAGATATGCATCTTTAGGAGATAAAATAGTTGTGTCTGTTAAGTCTGTTTCTCCCAATGGGACAGTTAAAAAGAAACAAGTTACAACTGCTGTTGTGGTTAGAACAAGAAAAGAAGTTAAGAGATTTGATGGCTCTTATATTCGATTTGATGATAATGCATGTGTTTTACTAGATACTAATGGTGAAATGCGTGGAACTAGGGTGTTTGGTCCAGTCGCTAGAGAATTAAGAGACTCCAATAACATGAAGATCATTTCTTTGGCCCCCGAAGTATTATAATATATATATGATGAAAAATATGTTAAAAAGTAGAATAANAAAAGGAGATTCCGTAAAGGTTATGACTGGAAAGTCAAAAGGCCATGTAGGTAGGGTTATTGCAATGGTTCCTAATAAATCTGTTGCATATGTTGAGGGTGCCAGTATTGTTAGCAGACATACTAAGCCTAATGCACAATATCCAGATGGGGGAATTATAAAAAAAGAATCACCAATTCATNTATCTAATTTAATGTTAGTAGATGAAAAAGGTAATCCATCTAAAGTAGGCGTTAAATTTGATAAAAAAACGGGAAAGAAAAATCGATTTTTTAAAACAACAGGAGAACTTTTAAAATGAAAAAATATACACCTAGATTAAAGGAAAAATATAACAAAGATATTATTCCAAAGTTAAAAAAAGACCTTGATTATGCAAATGTCATGCAAGTTCCAAAACTTAATAAGATTTGTATTAATCAGGGAGTTGGACAAGCAGTTAATGATAAAAAATTAATTGAGATTGCAAGCGAAGAAATGACTAAAATTACTGGTCAAAAGTCTGTTGTTGCATTGTCTAAAAAAGATATATCTAATTTTAAACTACGAAAAGGAATGCCAATTGGGGTAAAAGTGACTCTTAGACGTGAACGTATGTATGAGTTTTTAGATAGATTTATTTCTGTTTCTTTGCCTGGTGTAAGAGATTTTCAAGGAATTAGTCCAAAAGGATTTGATGGTAGAGGTAATTATACNCTAGGTATCAANGAACAGATAATATTTCCTGAAATAAAAGTAGATGAAATAAAAAAAATAACAGGACTAGACATCACTTTTGTTACTTCTGCAAAATCTGATAAAGAAGGTTTGGCGTTGTTAACAGAACTAGGTTTACCATTTAAAAAAACAAATTGATATGGCAAAAGAATCCATGAAAGCAAGAGAGGTTAAGCGACAAAAATTAGTTGCGAGGTACTCAAAAAAAAGAGAAGAACTTAAGGCAGCTGGTGATAATATTGGTTTACAAAAGCTACCTAAGAATTCTTCCCCAGTTAGGTTACATAATAGATGTAAAATTACAGGAAGACCAAAAGGTTACATGAGAATATTTGGTATCTCTCGTGTTATGTTTAGAGAAATGGCAAATAAAGGGTTAATACCTGGTATTAAAAAATCAAGTTGGTAAAATAAATAGATTATGATAACAGATTCAATAGGAAATTATTTAACATCAATTAGAAATGCTATACTTGCCCAACATAAAGTGGTTAGTGTACCTTCTTCTAATATTAAAAATGCAATAACAAAGGTTTTGATGGATCAAGGATATATTTTGAATTATAAATTCAATAAAGAAGGTTCAAAAGAAATGATACAGATTGCGCTGAAATATAATTCAATTACTAGTGTTTCGGCAATTAAAGGTATTGATAGAATTAGCACACCTGGTTTAAGAAAGTATAGTAGTGCTGATCAATTACCAAGAGTTTTAAATGGTTTAGGTGTNGCGGTTATTTCTACATCGCAAGGCATNATGACTGATAAAAAAGCAAGAAAATTAAATATTGGTGGCGAAGTAATTTGCCATGTGTATTAATATGATAAAAATAAAGATATGTCAAGAGTTGGTTTAAATCCTATTACAATACCTGATGGTGTTGAATTTAATTTTTCAGAACAACTATTTTCTGCAAAAAGTCAGAAAGGTAGCTTATCTATAAAGCTAACCGCTGGTTTCAATGTTGTAAAAGATGATTCAGGTACACTAAATATAAAGAGACCTGATGACACAAAAGGAAGTAGAGCTAAACATGGATTGTACCGCGCTTTGATTGCAAATATATTCGAGGGATTATCTTTAGGTTTTAAAAAAGAGCTTGAGTTGCATGGTGTTGGATACAGGGCTTCAAATAAAGGACAAATGTTAGANTTATCTTTGGGGTATTCTCACAATATCATATTAGAAGTTTGTAAAGAAGTTATTCTAAAAACTGAATCTGAAAAAGGGAAAAGCCCTAAAATTATATTAGAATCGTTTGATAAAGAATTAATAGGCTCTGTAGCAGCAAAAATTCGTTCGTTTAGAAAACATGATCCTTATAAAGGTAAGGGAATTCGTTTTGTTGGTGAAAGAGTAAGAAGAAAAGCTGGTAAGACAGCAAGTTAATTATGTAAATAATTGTTAGTAATGATAGATAAACAAAAAAGAAGAGCAAAGATAAAAAAAAGAATACGTGGTGTAATTAATGGAACAAATGATTTTCCACGGTTAACTGTTTTTAGAAGCAATAAGGAGATATATGCTAGTTTAGTCGATGATGCAGGTGGAACTACTCTATGTTCTGCATCTTCCTTAGAAAAGGATATAGCAAGTAAAAAAATGACAAAAATTGAACAAGCCAATTTAGTTGGTAGTGTAATTGCAAAAAGAGCTGTTTCTGTCGGTATAAAAAAATGTGCTTTTGATAGAAATGGTTATTTATATCATGGTCGTGTGAAATCATTAGCAGATGGTGTAAGGAAAGGAGGATTAAATTTTTAATAGTATGAAGACAAAAATAAATATACAACATGTAAGACCGGGTGGTTTAGAGTTAATCGAAAAGGTAGTTAGTATTCAACGTGTTACTAAGGTTACAAAAGGAGGAAGAACATTTAGTTTTTCAGCAATTGTAGTTGTTGGAGACGAAAACGGTGTTGTTGGTTATGGCCTTGGAAAAGGTAAAGAGGTGACATTGGCTATCACAAAGGCAACTGATAATGCCAAGAAAGAACTAGTTCGTATTCCTATTTTGAATGGCACTATTCCACACGAACAATATGGCAAGTATGGTGGAGCAAAGGTTTTTATTCGCCCTGCATCTAGTGGTACTGGTGTTATTGCTGGAGGTGCAATGAGGTCAATAATTGAAGCTGTAGGGATTAAAGATATTTTAGCAAAGTCTAAGGGGTCTACAAATCCTCATAATTTAGTAAAAGCAACTGTAGAAGCATTAGTTAATCTAAGAGATGTTAATGAGATAGCAAGTATTAGAGGAATTTCAGTAAATAAAGTATTTAATGGCTAATATTATGAAAATAAAAATCAAACAAATAAGAAGTGGAATAAATAGGCCTTCTAATCAGAAAAAAACTCTTAAAGCTCTTGGTTTAAAGAGAATTAATCATGTAGTTGAACATGAGTCTAGTCCACAAATTTTAGGTATGGTTAATGTTGTGAATCATTTAGTAAGAGTAGAAAAATAAATTAAATATTAAAATATGGATTTATCAAATTTAAAACCTGCAGAAGGATCTATTAAAAAGGCTAAACGTATAGGAAGAGGTCAAGGGTCAGGTAGAGGTGGAACATCAACAAGAGGTCATAAAGGACAAAAGTCTAGATCAGGATACTCCAGAAAAAAAGGTTTCGAAGGAGGACAAATGCCACTACAACGACGGGTTCCTAAGTTTGGATTTACAAATCCAAATAGAGTTGAGTATCAAGCTGTCAACTTAGGTGATATACAAAAATTATCTGATGCTAAAAAAATAAAAGATAGTTTAGATTTATCTATGATGATTGACTTGGGTTTAGCTAAGAAAAAGGAATGCGTTAAGATTTTATCTAAAGGAGAGTATAAAATAAAATTAAATATCATTGCTCATAAATTTTCGGCATCTGCCAAAAAAATAATTGAAGATAATGGTGGAAGTGTTACTATTGTAGAATAAAAATTATGAAAGCTTTACTGAGTACATTAAGAAATATATGGAAAATAGAAGATTTAAGATTACGAATCTTTACCACCTTAGGCTTTGTCTTAATTTATAGATTAGGTTCTTTTGTTACCTTACCAGGTATTGATCCCAATCAATTGCAATTATTAGAAAGTCAGACCTCAGATGGTCTTCTTGGTTTATTAAATTTATTTACTGGTGGAGCGTTTTCTCAGGCCTCTATTATGGCTCTTGGAATCATGCCTTATATTTCTGCCTCAATTGTTATCCAATTATTAGGTGTAGCAGTTCCATATATTCAAAAATTACAACGAGAAGGTGAAAGTGGAAGAACCAAGATAAGTCAGTTAACTCGTTATCTAACTATAGTAATAACTGGTGTTCAGGGTCCTGGTTATATTGCAAATATACAAGCAACACTTCCTGAAAGTGCATTTTTTTACAATATGACTGATCAATTATCTCAAACTGGTTTTTTTGTGTCAAGCATGCTAATTTTAGTTACAGGTACCTTGTTTGCTATGTGGCTTGGCGAGAAAATTACAGATCGAGGAATAGGTAATGGTATTTCATTATTAATAATGATTGGTATTATTGCAGCATTACCACAAGCATTTGCATTTGAATTTGTTACTAAAATAAATAGTTCAGGTGGAGGACTAGTGATGCTTGTTATTGAATTAGTCTTAATTTTAGCAGTTATTTTATTATGTATTTTATTAGTACAAGGGACAAGAAGAATCCCAATTGCCTATCCGAAACAGATGATGGGGCAGAGATTTGCTGGTGCTAGACAATATATTCCATTAAAAATAAATGCAGCTGGAGTTATGCCTATAATTTTTGCCCAAGCAATAATGTTTATTCCTATTACTTTTGCAGGATTTTCGACATCAACTGCTGCTAGTGGCTTTGTGCAAGAATTTTCAGATTTTGCTGGTTTTTGGTATAATTTTGTTTTCGCAATATTAGTTATCGTATTTACATATTTCTATACAGCTATAACTGTTAATCCTGATCAAATGGCAGCAGATATGAAAAGAAGCGGTGCAACAATTTACAATTTGAAGCAAGGAAAACCAACTGCTAAATTTTTGAATGAAACAATGACAAGGATTGTGTTACCAGGCTCATTTTTTCTTGCATTTGTAGCAATTTTACCTGCTTTTGCTATGAGAGCTGGCGTTAATCCACAATTTGCACAATTTTATGGTGGTACATCTTTATTAATTATGGTTGGTGTAGTTTTAGATACAGTACAACAAATTAATGCACATTTATTAAATCGACATTATGACGGTTTAATGAAAAAAGGAAGACGAACAAGATCAGGAATGTAGTATGATATTTTTAAAAACATATAAGGAAATTGATATAATGAGAGAAAGTTCATTGTTAGTTGCACGAACTCATGCCGAATTAGCTAAGGTGATAAGACCGGGTATCACTTCTTTATATTTAGATAATTTAGCAGAGGAATTTATTAGAGATAACGGAGGGCTTCCAGGATTTAAAGGTTACAATGATTTTCCTTATACTTTATGTGTATCACAGAATGAAGAAGTTGTACACGGAATGCCATCAAATAAAGAAATTAAAAACGGTACAATTTTATCTATTGACTGTGGTGTCTTGATGAATGGTTACTATGGTGATTCAGCATATAGTTTTTCAGTAGGCGAGTTAACTCTAGAAAAAAAGAGACTTTTAGATGTGACAAAAGAGGCATTGGATAGAGGTGTTATTGCTGCAAAATTTGGTAATACTATTGGAGATATAGGCTTTACAATTCAAAATTTTGCAGAGTCACATGGTTATTCAGTTGTAAGAGATTTAGTTGGTCATGGAATAGGGAAACAATTACACGAGTCTCCAGAAGTGCCAAATTATGGTAAAAAAGGTATGGGTAGTATTTTGGAAGATGGAATGGTATTAGCAATTGAGCCTATGATTAATTTAGGCTTACCTGATATTATTCATAAAAATGATGGTTGGACAATTGTTACTAAAGATGGTCTTCCATCTGCACATTTTGAGTATACTGTTGCAATAAAAAAAGACAAAACAGAAGTTTTATCTCCTTTTAATTTAATTGAGAATGTTTTAAACTAGTATTTATGGTAAAGCAAATGTCAATAGAACAGGATGGAATTATTAAAGAATCATTGTCTAATGCAATGTTTAGGGTAGAGTTAGAAAATGGGCATATTATAACCGCTCATATTTCTGGGAAAATGAGAATGCATTATATTAATTTACTTCCCGGAGATAAAGTTAAAATAGAAATGTCACCCTATGATTTGTCAAAAGGTAGAATAACATTTAGATATTAAAATTAATATATATGAAAACAAGAGCATCAATAAAGAAAAGAACTTCTGACTGCAAGTTGGTTAGGCGTAAAGGCAAATTATATATAATAAATAAAAAGAACCCAAAGTTTAAACAAAGACAAGGTTAATAACTAATTAAAATTATTATTATGGCTAGAATAGCAGGTGTTGATATACCAAAAGATAAACGAGGAGAAATCAGCTTAACTTATATTTATGGGATTGGAAGAAATAGATCCCGTGAAATCTTAGACAAAGCTGGTGTCGATTTTAATACTAAGGTAAGTGATTGGAAAGATAATCAATTACAAAAAATTAGAGAAATTATCTCTGATCAATATACTATAGAGGGAGAATTAAGATCTGAGGTCCAATTAAATATAAAACGTTTAACTGATATTGGTTGTTTTAGAGGAATAAGACACAGGATAGGGTTGCCTTTAAGAGGACAAAAAACTAAAAATAATTCACGAACTCGTAAAGGAAAAAGAAAAACAGTCGCTAATAAGAAAATGGCAACCAAGTAATACAAATTAATTATGGCAAAAAATACAAATAAAAGAAAAGTAAAAGTGGATGCAGATGGCGAAGTTCATATTCATTCTAGTTTCAATAATATTATAATTTCTATTACTAACAAAAGTGGACAAGTTATTAGTTGGTCCTCTGCTGGTAAACAAGGTTTTAGAGGGTCAAAGAAAAATACTCCATATGCAGCCCAAACTGCTGCGGAAGATTGTGGTAAGGTTGCTTTTGATGCCGGTGTTAGAAAAGTTAATGTGTATGTTAAGGGACCTGGGAATGGTCGAGAAGCGGCTATTCGTGCAATATATAATGTGGGAATTTCTGTTTCAGAGATTGTAGATGTTACTCCACTACCTCACAATGGATGTAGACCACCTAAAAGAAGACGAGTATAAATTAATAAATTAAAGTAATATGGCAAGATATATAGGCCCTAAAACAAAAATAGCTAGAAAATTTTCTGACCCAATTTTTGGACCAGATAAATATTTTGAGAAGAGAAAATTTCCTCCTGGGCAACATGGACCTAATGCTAGACGTGGTAAAAAATCTGATTATGCATACCAGTTAGCAGAAAAACAAAAAGCAAAATATACTTATGGAATATTAGAAAGACAATTTTCTAATATTTTTAAAAAAGCATCGAAAAGTAAAATGGTTACTGGTGTTGCTTTGCTACAGTTTTGTGAATTACGTTTAGATAATTTGGTATATCGTTTAGGTCTAGCAAATACTAGAAACGGAGCTCGACAATTAGTTTCGCATAAGCACATTACTGTAAATAATGAGGTTGTAAATATTCCCTCTTATTTAATCAGGATTGGTGATGTTATCTCTGTTAGGCAAAAATCTAAATCTTTAGAAACAATTACTTCATCATTATCAAAAAACACTAATATTATTGAGTGGTTAGATTGGGACACTCAATCTATGAAAGGAAAATTAATTAATATTCCTAATAGAGATCAAATTCCAGAAAATATAAAAGAACAATTAATAGTAGAATTATATTCTAAATAATAATTTAATTATCAAGTATTATGGCAATTTTAAATTTTATAAAACCAGATAAAGTATTTATGATTGAATCGACTGAGACTAATGGTCGTTTTGAATTTAGACCTTTGGAACCGGGTTATGGGTTAACTGTTGGAAATGCATTAAGAAGAGTGCTTTTGTCTTCATTAGAGGGTTTTGCAATTTCCTCCATTAAAATAGATGGTGTTGATCACGAATTTTCCGCTATCGAAGGAGTAATGGAAGATGTTGTTGAGATTATATTAAATCTTAAACAGATTAGATTTAAAAAACAAATTGAAGATGCTGAAAATGAGGAGGTTACTATCTCGATTAATAATCAAACTGTTGTTAAAGCAGGTGATTTAGGTAAGTTTATTTCTAATTTTCAAGTTTTAAATCCAGATTTAGTTATATGTAATTTAACTAAATCAACTAAATTTAACTTTACTATATGTATTAAAAAGGGAAGAGGCTTTGTTATCTCTGAGGATAATAAAACTGAGGATTCTCCATTAGGTACAATTTTTACAGACTCTGTGTTTACTCCTATCAAGAATGTTAGATATTTTATTGAAGATTTTAGAGTAGAACAAAAAACTGATTATGAGAAATTAGTACTAGATTTAGAGACAGATGGTTCAATTCATCCAAAAGATGCTTTAACTGAAGCAGCAAAAATTCTTATTCATCATTTCATGTTATTTTCAAATGAAAGAATATCTATACAAGATGAATATGCTTCTTCTATTGATGAATATGATGAACAGTCTTTACATATGAGACAATTATTAAAAATGAAATTAGTTGACCTAGATCTCTCTGTACGAGCTTTAAATTGTTTAAAAGCAGCTGAGGTTGATACTTTAGGTGATTTGGTCACGTATAACAGAAGTGATTTAATGAAATTTAGGAATTTTGGAAAAAAATCCCTAACTGAGCTAGACGAGCTTGTTGAAGCAAAAGGTGTTAATTTTGGTATGGATTTAAGTAAATATAAATTAGATAAAGAATAATAAATATGAGACATCGAAAAGGTAATAATAATTTAAAACGAAAGTCAGCTCATAGAAAAGCTATGCTTGCTAATATGTCTTGTTCTTTAATCATGCATAAGCGCATTAAAACTACTTTAGCTAAAGCAAAGGTACTCAAGAGTTTTATTGAGCCTATCATTACTAGATCTAAACTTGATTCCACCCATAACAGAAGAATTTCCTTTAGTTATTTAAGACAAAAGGAAGCAGTTACTGAATTATTTTCAAATATTTCAGATAAAGTTGCGGATAGACCGGGAGGATATACTCGAATTATTAAATTAGGTAACCGACTTGGAGATGCAGCTGAAATGTGTTTTATTGAATTAGTTGATTTTAATGACATATATAATGCAGATAAAACAAAGAAGAAAAGAACTAGAAGATCTAAACGTTCGGAAAATAGTTCATCAGAAGAAATTGTTGAAAAGCAAGTTTTGTCAAAAAAACCAAGTTCAAAGTCAGTATCTGAGGAGGCAGTAACTGAGGAGCCAGTATCTGAGGAAGCAGTAACTGAGGAGCCAACATCTGAGGAGCCAACATCTGAGGAGCCAACATCTGAGGAGCCAGTATCTGAGGAAGCAGTAACTGAGGAGCAAGTAACTGAGGAGCAAGTAACTGAGGAGCCAGTAACTGAGGAGCCAGTATCTGAGGAAGCAGTAACTGAGGAGCCAGCATCTGAAGAGCCAGTATCTGAGGAAGCATTAACTGAGGAAGCATTAACTGAGGAGCCAGCATCTGAGGAGCCAGCATCTGAGGAGCCAGCATCTGAGGAGCCAGCATCTGAGGAGCCAGCATCTGAGGATACAAATAATAAGAATTAAGTAGAATTATTACTTCTTATTTTTACTCATTATTATTAGTAGTAATAAATTGTTTAAATTTTTCATGTGAAAGAGGACGCAGTATTAATTTTAGAAGACGGAACCACGCTTTTTGGTAAAAGTGCTGGTTATATAGGTTATGCTGTTGGTGAAATTTGTTTTAATACAGGGATGACTGGTTATCAAGAAATATTTACAGACCCTTCTTATTATGGACAAATAATGGTAACTACCAATGCTCATATTGGGAATTATGGTTACTCTAATAATGATGTTGAATCTGATTCTGTGAAAATTTCTGGCTTAGTATGTAAAGATCTAAATTTACATAATTCGCGAGATGCTTCTGATGGAGATTTGCAAGAATATTTTGAAAAACAAAAAATAGTATGTATTCATGATATTGATACACGTGCTTTGGTTCGTCACATTCGTAACAAAGGAGCTATGAATGCAATAATATCAACTAATATTTCTTCCATTGATTCACTAAAATCTAAACTTGCTAAAGTACCTTCTATGGAAGGTTTGGAATTGTCTTCATTTGTGTCTACAAAAAAAGCCTACACTATAGGAAATATTAACTCATCTTATAAAGTTGCTGTTATAGACTTTGGTGTTAAAAAGAACATCTTAGATTGCCTTGAAAAACGTGGGTGTTTTTTAAAAGTTTTTCCTATGCAAACACCATTTGATGAAGTTATGGAATTTGATCCTTCCGGACTTTTTTTGTCTAATGGACCAGGTGATCCATCAATCATGCATGATTCTATTTCAAAAATTAAACAAATGCTTAATGGTGTTGTGCCTGTTTTTGGAATTTGTTTAGGACATCAATTAATCGCATTAGCTGGTGGTCTTAAAACATATAAAATGCATACAGGTCATAGAGGGATTAATCACCCTATTATAAATTTATCAACCAATAAATGTGAGGTGACATCTCAAAACCATGGTTTTACCATAGATGAAAAAAGTTTAAATAATAATAATAATATTGAGGTCACGCATCGTAATCTAAATGATAATACGATTGAAGGAATAAAATTTAAAAATAAATCTATTTTTTCTGTTCAACATCATCCAGAATCTTCACCAGGTCCACATGATTCTCGATATCTATTTGATAATTTTATTAATAATATGCAACATTTTCTAAACAATAAAAATGTCTAAAATTAAAAATATTACTGCACGACAAATTTTAGACTCAAGAGGAAACCCGACTGTTGAAGTAGATGTAGAAACTCAATTAGGTTTTTTCGGAAGAGCTGCTGCCCCTTCTGGAGCTTCAACTGGAGTCTATGAAGCATTAGAATTAAGAGATAGTAAATCATATTTTCATGGAAAAAGTGTTTTGAATGCAGTCAAAAATGTAAATACCATCTTAAGAAATACTTTAGTTGGCTATTCTGTTGAATTGCAAGAAGAAATAGATATGAAAATGATTGATATAGATGGAACAGAAAATAAATCTTTGCTTGGTGCAAATGCAATTTTACCAGTTTCTTTAGCTGTTGCTAAGGCAGCTGCGCACGAGAAAAAAATGTATTTATATGAGTATTTGTCAAATGGTGAATATGTTTTACCTGTTCCTATGATGAATATTCTAAATGGAGGAGTGCATGCTGATAATCAAATAGATATTCAGGAATTTATGATTGTCCCAGTATCTGCTAGTTCCTTTTCTGATGCGCTAAGAATTGGAGTTGAAATCTTTCATTCTTTAAGGGATATTTTGAAAGCTAATAATTTATCAACAAATGTTGGTGATGAAGGAGGTTTTGCACCTAATTTAATGTCTAATGAGCATGCAATAGAGATTGTATTAAACTCAATTGAAAAAGCTGGTTACAAAGTTGGTTCTGATGTTTCAATTGCACTTGATGCTGCTGCATCAGAATTCTACAATAAAACTAAACAAAAGTATTGTTTAAATAAATCTTCAAAATTTTCTCAAGAGTTAACATCCTTAGAAATGGTTGATTTTTGGGTTGATTTAGTTGATAAATATCCAATTATTTCTATAGAAGATGCTTTACACGAAGATGATTGGAGTGGTTGGTCTAAACTGACAAAAAAAATTGGGAGTAAAATTCAATTAGTTGGTGATGATTTATTTGTTACTAATTCAAATAGATTAGATATTGGTATTCAAAATAAAGCAGCAAATTCTATTCTAATAAAACTTAATCAAATAGGAACTTTAACAGAAACTTTATCTACAATAAATATGGCTAGATTAAATAATTTTAATACTATTATTAGCCATAGGTCAGGTGAAACAGAAGATGTTACAATTGCTGATTTAGCAGTTGCATGTTGTGCAGGACAAATTAAAACAGGTTCTTTATGTAGATCTGATAGAGTTGCAAAGTATAATCAATTATTGCGTATAGAAGAAAAATTAGGCCGCAAGGCTACATATAACGGATTCCCAAGTATAAAAAATTAGATATGAAAAGTTTAAAAGAAAAATTCGAAGAACAAATTAATCAATCAAGAAGTAGAGTTAAAAATTTAGTTGCTGAATATGGTGATAAAATTGTCGGTGAAATTAGTTTAAGACAAATTTATTCAGGTATGCGTGGTATGTTAAGTATGGTCACAGAAACATCTAAATTAGATCCTAACGAAGGAATAAGATTTAGAGGTTATTCCTTGCCTGAAATTCAAGATGTTTTACCTAGAGCAAAAGGTTCTAATCAACCATTGCCTGAGGGTATGTTCTATTTAATGCTTATAGGGTCTTTACCAGACGATAACGATGTTAAAAATATAAGTGCTGAACTAGAAAGTAGGTCTAATGTTCCGGATTATGTTTTTAATGTGATTAATGATTTACCAAAAGACATGCATCCTATGACTCAATTTTCTATTGCAATTTTAAGCCTTAAAAATGAGAGTCAGTTTACAGTTGCATATAAAAAAGGCATCTCAAAGCAAAGATATTGGGAGCCTACATTTGAAGATGCATTGAATTTAATAGCCAAATTACCTAGGATTGCAGCACATATTTATAGAAGAAACTATCACAATGAAGAATATATAGAACCTTTAAAAGGTGCAGACTGGTCACAAAATTTCGCCCACATGCTTGGGTTTTCAGATGCAGAATTCACTGACTTAATTAGACTTTATATGACTATTCATTCCGATCATGAAGGTGGAAATGTTTCTGCACATACTGCTCATCTTGTTGGTTCTGCTTTAAGTGATGCATATCTATCTTTTTCGGCTGGAATGAATGGCTTGGCAGGACCTTTGCATGGCTTAGCCAATCAGGAAGTTGTACGTTGGTTGTTAACTATGCAAGAATCTCTTGGAGGTGGTTTGCCTTCTAGGGATGAAATTGCTAACTATGTACAAGATTCATTAAATAATGGTAAAGTAATTCCAGGCTTTGGACATGCTGTTTTAAGAAAGACAGACCCAAGATATACTGCACAAAGAGAATTTGCACTTAAATATTTAGCTGATGATGAATTATTTCTTTTAGTAAGTAGAGTTTATGAAGTTGTTCCACCAATTTTAGAAGCTACTGGTAAAGTAAAAAATCCATGGCCAAATGTAGATGCTCACTCTGGTATATTGTTGTTAAAATATGGTATGAAAGAATATGATTTTTTCACTGTCTTATTTGGTGTCTCTAGATCTCTGGGTATAATGTCTCAGTTAATTTGGAGTAGAGCCTTAGGTATGCCAATTGAAAGACCTGGTTCAACCACTACAGATATAATGATTAAGAAGTTTTCAAATTAATTAATGTTTGTCTATTTTGTTCATATAAAATAATACCTGCTGCAACTGATGCATTAAGAGACGTTGTTTTACCAAAAACAGGTATTTTTCCTATTTCATCGCAAAGAGATATTATTTTGGTAGATATTCCATTTTTTTCAGATCCAATAACTATGATTGATGGTTTTTGAAAATTAATATCATATATATTTTTTTCACTTTTTTCAGTACACGCAATTACTGATAGTCCACTATTCTTAGCAAGAATAATTGTTTTTTCTAGATTATTAGATCTACATATATTAATATTATTAATTGCACCAGAAGATGCTTTTATAGCGATTTCATTAATTTGTGCAGATTCTTTATTTGGAATTATAATTCCATGTGCTCCCATAGTTTCAGCACTTCTGCAAATTGACCCAAAATTTCTTACATCTGTTATCCGATCTAGTAATAAGAATAGTGGGAATTCTCCTTTTTCAAATGTTGCATTTAAAAGGTTTTCAAAGTGTTGATATTTTATATGAGATGTTATTGCGATTACCCCTTGATGTATTTTTTTTGTTAGCCTATTTAATTTATGTTTTGGCACTCTTTTTAGAGCAATTCCATGTTCTTTAGAGTGTTTTGTAATCTCGTCACACCAATTTGATTTAATATCTTTCTGTAAAAAGATTGTATCAATCTCTTTATCTGAATTCAATAATTCTAGTACTGGTCTAATCCCGTAGACATTTAATTGTTTCAACATAGTTATTTAATTATTATTTAAATATAATCATATATCTTTATATTAAAATTATTACATTTGAGAATTAAATGTTTTGTATTATGTTTCAAAAAATAACACTTTTGTTTTTATTATTTATTTGTTTTTTAACTCAATCATGTTACACAATTGGTTATCCCACCCCCTGTCCTGGTTTGGTAGAAAATGTGAATGATGTTAGCGATGAATTGTCTTTAGATATAACAGATTAGTCTAGTTGTTATTATAATAGGTTATATAAATAGTGGACAAAAATATTATTCATAATTCAAAGGNGTGGACNAAAATTGATATCGATTTATCTAAAAANCCNCTTGGTANTAATNTATCCAAATCTAAAAAAAATAAGAAGCCAGATTGGNTAAGAGTNAAGCTTCCNTCAGGNAAAGAATTTNCTAATTTAAGAAAGATCGTAGACAAACATAAACTTCATACTATATGTGAAAGTGGTAATTGTCCGAATATGGGTGAATGTTGGGGTGCAGGAACAGCTACCTTTATGATTTTAGGTAATATATGTACTCGCTCTTGTGGCTTTTGTGCTGTTGCCACTGGCAGACCTAAAATAGTGGATTGGTCAGAAGCAGAAAAGGTAGCAAGATCAGTTCAATTAATGAATGTCAAACATTGTGTTATAACTTCTGTCGATAGAGATGATTTAGAAGATGGNGGGGTGTCTATGTGGGTTTCAACAATAAATGCTGTNAGAAGGTTGTCTCCTCAAACAACTTTAGAAACATTAATCCCNGATTTTAAAGGTGAATCTGATTTAATTAAAAAGCTTGCAGTCTCTCAACCAGAGATTGTTTCGCATAATATGGAAACTGTAGAGCGGTTAACTCCTAAAGTCCGCATTCAAGCAAAATATATTCGTAGTTTATTTGTTTTAGAACGTTTAAAATATTTTGGTGTTTTAAGAACAAAATCTGGTATTATGTTGGGACTATCAGAAACATATGATGAGGTTTTAAAAACTATGAAAGACTTAAGAAGTGTTGGAGTTGATATTTTAACTTTAGGTCAGTATTTACAACCCACAAATAAGCATCTACCTGTGTATCGTTTTATAAGTCCAGACGAATTTGATGATTATAAGAAAAAGGGATTGGAAATGGGTTTTAGGTATGTTGAGTCTGGACCATTAGTTAGGTCCTCATATCACGCCGAAAAACATTTATTTTAAAAAACATGAAAAAAATTGCCATAAATGGTTTTGGAAGGATTGGAAGGGTTCTTTGTAGAATACTATCTGAATATTCAGATTATCAAGTTGTTGCTATTAATGATTTAGCTGGGCCTAAAGTATTAAGTCATTTGTTAAAATATGATTCGATTCATGGAAGATTTCAAGGTAGTATTACTTATAGTAATAATTCTATTTTTATTAATAATCATGAGATTATAGTGCTAAATCAATCTCAAATCAATCATTTGCCTTGGAAAAATNTGGAAATAGATGTNGTTTTTGAGTGTACTGGTAGGTTTAAAACTTTAGAAGAAAATATGCTTCATATTAATGCAGGTGCAAAAAAAGTACTGATGTCTTGCCCCTCATTAAATACAGATATTCCTATGGTAGTATTGGGTGTTAATGATGAAGTGATTAATCTAAATGATAGTGTTATTTCTAATGCATCTTGTACTACAAACTGTGCGGCACCAATGATTAAAATCTTGGATGACGCTTTAAGCTTAGAAAGTGGCTATATAACAACTGTACACTCTTATACTTCTGATCAAAATTTACATGATGGTATTCACAATGATTTAAGAAGGGCTAGATCTGCATCCTCCTCAATTATACCAACAACTACAGGAGCAGCAAAGGCATTGTCAAGAATTTTTCCTGATTTAGAACTAAGTGGGTGTGGTATTCGTGTACCTGTTTCAAATTGTTCTTTGACTGATATTACTTGTCTTGTCAAAAAAAAAACAGATATAAATCAGGTAAATAACCTTTTTAAATCATTAGGACAATCTTCCTTTAAAGATATCATTTTTTATAATGAAGATCCTATAGTTTCTATTGATGTTAAGTCTAGTTCTTATTCATGTATATTTGATTCTAAATTAACTTATGTGACTGGTAATATGGTTAAGGTNGTAGGCTGGTATGATAATGAATTTGGATATTGTTCTAGATTAGTTGATTTNTTAAAAAAGGTTATTTAGTTANATNATCGATTAAATAAAAACNTTCTTTCCCTTTGCTTTGGTATANNGGCATTAATAAATANCCTGATTTCGGAGATGTAACAATCCCTCTTTTGTCATGTCCTATTGTTTCACCTTTTTTTATATATTGAAAATTCAACATATGAGGGTTCATGAAAAATTCATCTTCATATTGAATTTTATGAATATATTTAACGGCATAATCTCCTTTAATCTTTTGCGCAAATTCCGCCATTTTATCCGCATTTTTTTAATGCATTTTTTTTTAATTCGAGGGGCTCTATATTTAGTTCCATATTAAATTTTGCAATTTCAGTTACAAAACCACTTTTATATAATTTTTTTACTATTTTTTCATTAATAGGATTTGCACGAAAATTTTCGTCAATTAAACAAAATTCTTGTTCTGCTCCAATTCTTTCATGATCTTCAAGAATGTTTTTAGCAATTAATTGTTCTAATAAATTAATATCTTCTGTTAGTTGGTTTATGAAGTTAGATGAATCTTGATTCTTATTAGAAATTGCCATAGTTTAAATTTATAAAAACTTTATTTATTGCTAAGAGTATTTATTAGACTATAATTGATCATTTCTTGAATTTTTTTATCTTCAAATGAGCAATTAAGATAGTTATAGCTATTTTCTTTTAAATGTAGAATATACAAACCTCTAACTTTAGTATTATAAAAATTTTCAAGAATATATCTATACATTGATAGTTGAAGTTGATATTTGTTAAAGCTACAGTCTTCAATCATTAAGGTTGGGTTTTTGATACCATTTTTAAAACCACTTTGTTTAATTTTTTGATTTGTCTTCCAGTCTATTAATGAGATCTCATTTTTTGGTTTATTGTAAATCATTAAGTCAATTGTTCCTGCTAATTTTAATTGCTTTGAAAATACCCGAACTTCAGGAAATATAAGGTTGTTTTTATAAATATTACAATTTTTCAAGAATTTAATAGCTTGTTGAGATTTTAAATCTAACTTGTTTGAAGTTGATGTGTCAATTATTTTTTTATGATTATTTGCTTCATGTATAAATGTTTCAATTTCTTTATGAACTACTGTTCCTCTGTTTCTTCTTTTTTCCCACTCCCTAAGTATGTCATTGACACTTTTGCCCTTATATTTGTGATGTTTGGTCAATTTAAGTGCAATTTTATTTTCATCGAATGGTTGAAAAAAACTACCTATAAACTCAGTTACACTGGAGAAACTTATATCAGAGTTTTCAAGTGTATATGTATGAGTTTCTTCATTCAAGGAAATAAGTTTGTGCTGATCTATAATTGAGTCATACATTATTTTTAACTTTTGATTTGCATATTATATGTTTGACAATATAAAAAATATATACATAATAATCCTTTGGCTTTTTAATTGTTTTATTCTGTTAGGTCAAGTTGACTCTATACAATATAACAGCATGAAATATCCTAATAGTATTTTGTTAGATGAAATTAAATTAAATGAAAAAATAAAAAAAAATTTTTCGTTAATGGATTATAAAAGATTAGAATATAGAGTTTTAAAGGTTTACCCTTATGTCGATTCTATTTCTCATATATTAAGTAATATAGATGTAGGATTAAACCATTTGACCAGAAAAAGATTGTATAAACGCTACACTAGAAAATATCAAAAAAAAATAATGAATCAATTTAGTGCTAAGATTTCTAATTTAACACGTAAAGAAGGTGTAATACTTACAAAATTAATTTTTAGAGAGTTTGATGTCACTGCATATGAGATGATAGTTTCTTATAGAGGGGGGGTCAATGCTTTTTTTTGGAATAAGTTAGCAAGACTATATGAAGGTAATTTAAAGTTAAAATATAATCCCAGTTTAGACTTAGAAGATTTTTTTATTGAGCAAATAATTGAAAAAAATTTTAAAGAATAATTTTAATTATTTAAATCGATCAGAAACTGTTTTATTCTTTATGCCTTGAGAATAATCATAAAATCCTTTTTTGCTTTTTACACCTAATTCGTTGTTTTTAACTAATGTTTTTAATAAAGAAGTAGGGCTATATTTTCGATCTTTAAGGCCTTCATGAAGTACTTCTAGGATTGATAAACAGACATCTAGTCCAATAAAATCAGCCAGTTGAAGAGGTCCCATAGGGTGAGACATACCTAAAATCATTACTGTATCAATTTCTTTCACTCCTGAAACTCCTTCTTGTAGAGTTTGAATCGCTTCATTAATCATAGGTAATAGTATTCTATTTGCAACAAAACCAGGAGAATCATTAACTAGCACGGGTTTTTTATTTAATTGTCTGGATAGTTCCATAATTTGTGATACAGTCTGTTGGCTTGTGTTGTTGCTTTTAATTACTTCTACTAATTTCATAATAGGTACGGGATTCATAAAGTGCATGCCAATTACTTTTTCTTCTCGATTTGTTGACCTACCTATTTCACCAATTGAGATAGATGATGTATTACTTGCCAGAATTGTTTTAGAATCACATATCTCATCCAATTTTTGAAAAATATCTAGTTTAATTTTTTTTGATTCTGTAGCAGCTTCGATGACCAGGTCGCTATTTTTTACTGCTTGATCTAATTTCGTATTGAACTCAATTCGTTTTAGAATGTCGTTTTTATCTGTATTTGTTATTTTGTTTTTTTGAATCATTCTATCCAGATTTTTTTGAATAGTGTTTTTTGCTTTATTTAGATTTTCCAGAGAAATGTCTACTAAATTGACATCAAAGCCATATTGAGCAAAACAATGTGCTATACCATTACCCATTGTTCCTGAACCAATTACAGATACTTTTTTCATAATTAATTTATTGATTTGTAAAAATAGTATTTTATTTCCCTCTACCTTGTATAATAATAAATATTGTTAGGATGAATACTTTAAAGTCACTTATAAGTGACAGATTTTCTAAATAAATGATGTCAAATTTCAGTCTCTCTATCATCTCATCGACGTTTTCTGCATAACCAAATTTCACCATTCCCCAAGATGTTATTCCAGGTCTTACTTTGTATATTAGTTGATAATGAGGTGCTTTTTCTAAAATTTGTTTTGCAAAAAATAGTCTTTCAGGCCTTGGTCCAATAATTGACATTTCTCCTATAAACACATTATAAAATTGAGGTAATTCATCAAGTCTATATTTTCTCATAATTTTACCCCAATTTGTTATTCTTGAATCATTTTTACTTGCTAATAATGGTGTGTTTTTTTCTGCATTCATTTTCATTGAACGAAATTTAATAATATTAAATGTCTTTGATTTTATGCCCAATCTTTCTTGATGATAAAATACAGGTCCTTTAGATGATAATTTAACCCCAGCTGCAATTAATAATAATAATGGAGAGAGACTTATTAAGGCAATTAGGGATATTAGAATATCCATAGTTCTCTTAATAAATGATTCTATAAATAACATTTTAATTTGTTTTATTTCAATAAATGGTAGGTCAAAAAATGATTGCATTTTCACTCTTCCAGCTACAAGATCACTAATGTCACTAGGTATTTTGGTGATAATATTATTAAATATTAGCATGTTGACAATATTGATATATGTTTTTACTTGGTGTTTTTGAAAACTAATAATTGCCTCTTCAATATTATTTTGCTTAATTATAGTTTCTAACTGATTAATTATTCCTAAATTTTTAAGATTGATATTTTCTATTTTTTTATTATTATAGTGTACATATCCTATTAATTCATTTCCAGTTGTCCTAGTCATTTTTTGGAAAGAATGATATGTGTCAATAATAGATTGTGTGTCTCCAATTAAAATAGTTCTAAATGAAATTTTTTTATTTTGAATTTTTTTAACCATGGCATTTGTTACAAAGTACCTTGCAAGAAATGTAATTAAAAAGTGTATGGCTGTTAGGGCAAACAATGCCTTGTAGTAGTGAGTATATGTTTTGTAGTTTTCAATATCATCAATTATTAAGCAGAAAAAAATTATTAAGCAACCGATGATTGAGTGTATAAATGTTCTAAATAATTCATTAAGTCTAGATACACGTCTTACATCTATATATATACCAGAAATAATATATAGCCCAGCCCAAAAAAATGTTACTCCAATTGTTCCATATAGTAGCGTAGAAGATAAAATGAATTCAGAGTGTTCTATCTCTACTTTTCTGTAATAAAAAAAAGACAACCATGATAGTGATGCGGTTATTAAATCAATAATTAATCTTTTAATTCTTTCTTTAGTCATAGTTATTGTGAACTAATTTTAAATTGTCTATATATATTGCATTTTTAATTACTAAATCATTATACTGTCCGTCAATATATATTTTATATTTTGAGTTATTATTTCCTAAATTAATTAAAGGATATAAATCTAAATATATTTTTTTCCAACTTTCGGTTGGGTATAATTGAATTAGTTCTTCTTTAATTGGGATATTCCCAGAGTTAATTATAATCAAACCTATATTAAATGAAATATTTGATTTAAAATCTAACTCCATAAAAGAGTTTAGTGGTAATTCTAATTCATCTATATTTCTAATTTCAAATTTATTTTTCACACTATCTAGATATATAGCAGTACTATATTGCCCCTGAAATACTTCGTAATTTTGTCGAATTGGAACAGTATCATTATCATTAACTCTTTCAAACATAGTTCCTGGTTGTTCAAATGTTCCTTGTGTTTCAAATATTTTGGTTACGTTTTTATGATATGATGTTGTCGGGTAAATTGGAATTACTTGGTCTTTAATTAGTTCTACATCAATTTCAAATTTGTTGTAGAAAGGGTATTTAGCTCGATTTCCTGCGATTCCATTTACTTTTATGCCTGGATATATGTCAAAAGAATGTAGTCCTTCGGATAAAATTGGTACTTGGCAAGGCATTTCGAATACCCCAATAACTTCTCCATTCATAGATATCCAACCATCTGTTATATTAGTTGATTGATACTGTAGTGGGTGAGGTTTATTTGTGTTTGTGTTGCCATCATATTTAAAATGATTAATTTCTATATAGGAGGGTGTATGTGCTGAGTATTTGTTGTCTTCACAAGAATGAAATATAATTGTTATTAATAATATGATGATTTTTGAGCATTTCATTTTTTTAACTCTTTAATTTTTGATAATTCTTCAATTTGTAGCGCAATGCTAACAGCATGACAAGCTGCTTGCAATCCCACAGTGGGTAGTTGTTTGTTAATAATATTATTATAGAATTCTATGAATTCGTTTTGTAATGGGTTTACATTATTGTCTAATTTAAAAACTTTTTCTTTTATTCCTTTCCTCCAATGTTCATGTGTTTTATTTAGGAAATCTATTTTTATTCTTTTGTCATTAAGCAGTATAGACATTTTTCGATAATTTTTTATATTAACTCCTCTTTCGGAAATTAATTGTGCTTTTTTTGAGTTTTTAAAAATGATATTTACTTCAACTGATTCAAATGAATTCGATTGATATTTTTTAGTTTTGATGCTTTTAATTGGAGAGTCGATCAGTTTAGTTATTAAATCAATGTCATGAATCATTAGGTCAAGAACAATAGAATTGTTTTTATTTCTTTTATTAATAATTCCAGTTCTTTTTGCATGTATTTCGGTTATTTTGTTTGTGTCAATTAAGTTAAATTCCATTGCTGGGTTATATCTTTCGATATGTCCTACTTGGATAACTTGTTTTACAGTTTTATTATGTATTAATAGCTCAGCAACCTCATATTTATTACAACATATTGGCTTTTCAACAAATATGTGTTTTTTATATTTTATACCTAATTTAATGAGTTTACAGTGGGTTTCTGTACTACTTACTATATCAATTGCATCACAATTATGAATTAAATCTAATTCAGATTGAAAAGCTTTGATACCGTATTTTTTTTCAACTGATAAGCATTTTTCCCGATTAGGGTCATAAAAACCAACAATTTTAAATTCTTTAATCTTGTTAATTATATTTAAATGTTTTTCACCAAAACTTCCTGCTCCAAAAATCCCTATATTCATTGTATATTGTACTTTACAAATGTTGTTCAAAAGTACTTTATTTTTATATTTAACAAAGTACTTTTTAAAACTTTCATTATGATTGACGATTTTAGACATAAAGGGCTAAGAAGAAAAATGGTAGAATTTTTACGTGAACAAAAAGATATATCAGATGCAAATGTTTTAAATGCTATGATGGTGGTTCCTAGGCATTTATTTTTAGATTCTTCTTTTTTGGATTTTGCATATCAAGATCAAGCTTTTCCTATCGGCAGTAATCAGACAATTTCAAGCGTATATACTGTGGCTTTTCAGACAGAACTTTTAAATGTGCAAAAAAAAGATAAAATTTTGGAAATAGGAACAGGATCAGGATATCAAACCGCAGTTTTATGTGAAATGGGAGCCAAAGTGTACTCAGTAGAAAGATATCTCGATTTATATAAAAAAGCTAAGAGATTATTAAAAGTATTAAATTACCATCCCTCATTAGTACATGGAGATGGTTATTTGGGTTTAGAAAAAGAAGCTTTGTTTGATAAAATAATTGTCACTTGTGGAGTTTCAGAGGTACCTCCATTATTATTACAGCAGTTGAAAATAGGTGGTATATTGGTTATTCCATTGGGCTTGAATGATCAAATGATGACAACTATTATTAAATTAGAGAATGGTGAAATTAAAAAAATTGAATATGAAAACTTCAGATTTGTACCATTCTTAAGAAACAAGAGTTAACAGATTTAAATAGGTTGTTTCTTATAACCTTTTTAACAGTCTATTGTGTATAAAACAGCAGTTGACTCTAACTAGCACTATCAAAAACACTTTTATATTTGTGGCATTAATAATTTAAAATTATTTAATTATGAAAAATTTAATTATTGCTTTTGCACTTATGTTTAGTGCTTTAACATTTGGTCAAATGTCGTTTAATGTAAGCGATCTTGATTTACAAAATCCTATGAATTCTGAAGCTAACATCGGTTGGTTTATGACTGACGACATTATGGTGTCTGTTGGTATGGACAACTGGGACAACTTTACAGTTGGTGCTAGATATTATACAGGTTTCTGTGATAATATGTTTGTACAAGCTAATACTCAATCTATGGAAACTGATGGTGGAGATAGAGAGTATTCTGTAAGTGCTGCTGCTGGTTGGACTAAGGCTTTAGGAATATGGAAGCTACAGTTTGAGCCTATGGTAGTTGTAGATGATATTGAAGATTTTAATCCAAGATTAGCTTGGGGTTTAAGATTTAATCTATAATCGACCATAACTTATTTTATTTAAAAAGGGAGCTTTTGCTCCCTTTTTTTTTGTCTGAACCCAATTTTTCTCCTCTATTAACAACAAATTGTTTGTATGTATTTATTAATTGGGTAAATAATAATCCTATTATATCGAATTTTAGGATATAATTAATTAAAATATATTTATACTATGAAAAAGTTAACTTTAATTGCTGTTTCTTTTATGTTTACAGCATTTTCTTTTGCCCAGAATCAAGGGCAGTGGTCATTTGGAGCTGGTGGAGATTTTACAGCACCTGATGCAAATGCGAATATTGGTTATTTTGTAATGGACGGAGTTATGGTGAGTTTTGATTTTGAAATGGGAATGGATTATGAAGTTGAAACAGATCATGGATCTTCTGATGTAGATCATTCTCATGAACATTTAGATGTTGAAGGTGAATTTGCTTGGGGAGGAGCAATTCGTTATTATGCGGTTGATAACATGTTTGTTGAAGCAGGTATGAGAATGGGTGATGGAGATGACCCTGATACTCATCTTGCTGGTGGTGTTTCATTAGAGCTTGGTTTTGATGGTAAACTTTGGTTTGAGCCTATGTTAAAATATAATATGCCTGGCTTAGAAGTTAGTCCTTTGAATTCTAATGCTTCACAGTCGACTTTAGGTCTTGCATGGTCTTTTAGATATACTTTCTAATAATCTAAATTTATATATTATTAAGGGGGAGGTTACTTCCCCTTTTTTTTTAAATTATTTTTAGACATATCAACATTTCTTTGTTTGTATTAATCTAAGAAAAAAAAATAAACAAAAATATATTTCTTCAAATTTGTAGTAATCATAATTTAATATGAAAAGATATTTATTTCTCCCCCTATTTTTAATTTTCAGTGTTTCTATTTCACAAATCACTAAAAATGAATTTGGTACAAATATTTTACCTGAAAAAGATGACTGGTCCATTGGTATGTCTGCCGACCCTTTTTTTAATTTTTTATCTGATGTGTTAACGGGTAATAACTCATCTTTGAATGCTCCATCATTTGGAGATGATTTATTTTTTTATATTAAAAAATTTAACTCAAATAAAAGGGCTGTGAGATATACTTTTGGAGCAAATTTTGACACCCATTTAGAAACTTGGAGTATGGGTTTGGGATATGGTATTGAAAATAGACGTGGATCAACTAGACTGCAAGGAATGTGGGGTTATAATGGGTTTATTGGTATTGGTGAGAAATTTGATTCAAGTGATTGGCTTTCTATTCCTACTCTTACATACGAGGATGGCTACAATATGCATATTATGACTTCTTTTTTTATTGGTTGTGAATATTTTTTTCTACCTAAAATAGCAATTGGCGCTGAATATCATTACGGTGCTACAATGCACGTTACTGATAATAAAACATCATTTATAATAGGAAACAATTCTAATAATACAGTTATAAAAATAAATTATTATTTCTAATCGCTACTCAATTTATTTGGAATTAGGGAGAATTTATTTCTCCCTTTTTTTTCTCTCCATTTCCATATTTGCATCTCTTTTTTTCAAGGTTTCTCTTTTGTCATATAGTTTTTTTCCTTTTCCTAATGCAATTTCAATTTTTGCAAACCCCTTTTCATTAATTACTAATTTTACAGGTATCAGTGACATACCTTTTTCGTTTAGTTGTTTTTGTATTTTGTTTATTTCTATTCTTTTAAGAAGTAATTTTCTTTGTCTTAAAGGGTTATAGTCATTGTTTTGGCAAAATTGATATTTTTTAATATCCATATTTTTAATCCACAATTCATTGTCAGATACATAACAGAATGCTTCAGATATATTTACTTGTCCAGATCTTATAGATTTAATTTCAGATCCTTTGAGTTGTATACCAGATAAAAATTTTGTAGATATGCTATATGAATAAAAGGCTTTCTTATTATTACTTATAATTCTATCTTTTGTAGTCATTATATTTATCCTAATGAAACATCTAATATCATCATAACAATAAAACCAGCAATTAAACCCATTGTTGCTAGGTCGGCATTTCCGCCACTTTGACTTTCAGGAATTACTTCTTCAACAACAATAAAGATCATTGCACCTGCCGCAAACGCCAATGCATATGGTAATATAGGGTATATTAATATTACTACAGCTGCTCAAATTACCGCAAATATAGGTTCAACAATAGCAGATAGTTGTCCCCATTGCCATGATTTAAGCTTGCTTAATCCTTGTCTTCTTAGAGGCATCGAAACAGCAAAACCCTCTGGAGCATTTTGTAGTCCCATGCCAATTGCTAGTGCAATTGCTCCACCTAACTCAATTCCAATATCCATTCCATGGGCTAGAGCTCCAAATGCTACTCCCACTGCTAGTCCTTCCGGTATATTATGTAATGCAATTGCAAGTACAAGTAGTTCAGTTTTTTTAAGATTGGTTTTTGGTCCTTCCGCTTTATTTATAGGGTTAAATAAATGAAGATGAGGAATTTTTTTGTCAAGAAAGTATAAAAAAAGTGCACCTAGAAGAAATCCTACTGCTGGTGCAAACCAAATAGGCATACTTGTAATGCCTAATTCTTGTTGAATTTCAACAGAGTGAATTGCAGGAGAAAGTAAAGACCAAAAACTCGCTGCAATCAT